>NZ_JBSGTX010000008.1:0-60303 GCF_053607625.1 Streptomyces sp. NPDC055103 | reverse complement strand
GTGGCCTGTTTTTTTTTTTTATCCCACACCCCCACCGGGCCCACCCCCCCCGCCGTGGGCTCCCCCCCCCGGGGGCCGGGGGGGCGCCCCCCCCCGGGCCCCCCCCCGGACTGGTCTCCCTCGCGGTGAGCTGGTGGAGCAGCCCCATCGACCGGGCCGTCAACGGCGGTGGCGCGACGGACACCTACTTCCCGCGGCTCGACCCGGTGGCCTTCGCCGCACGGGGCGTGGTCCCCATGGCCCATGCCGCCTTCGCCTTCGTCCTGGGCGTCGCCCTCGGCCTCGTCATCCGCCGCACCCTGCCCGCGATGGCCACCACGTTCGCCCTCTACGTGGCCGTCCAGCAGTTCCTCGTGCCGATGTGGATCCGGTCCCATCTGGCCGCCACCGAGCGGACCACCGTGCCGATCGAGCCCGACGGCGCCCCCATCAGTATCCAGGACGGCGCCAAGGAGATCGTCACGCACCTCGATGCGCCCGGTGCCTGGGTCACCTCCCAACAGACGCTGAACGCCGCCGGTCAGCCGGTCCCCGTGCCGTCGTCCTTCGCCGACTGCCTCCGCACCGAGTCGGGCCCGCCCACCCTGCAGCAGGTCGACGGCTGCGTCGCCGACCTCGGCGCCCTGGGCTACGAGCAGCAGGTGACGTACCAGCCCGCCGGGAACTTCTGGGCCCTTCAATGGGCCGAGACCGGGCTCTACCTCGGCCTCGCCCTGGCTCTGACCGGGTTCTGCGCCTGGTGGATCCGCCGCCGAGTGACCTGACGGACGCCGACAGCCGAAGACCGGGCGGGCCCCTCTCGGGGTCCGCCCGGTCTCGTCGCACGCGGAGCTGTCTCCATGCGGGGCGGGCTGCTATTCGAGCAGCTCCGCGTACGAGCCCATGGCCAGGGCGATGTCCGCCTGGGCCCAGAACCGGTGGTAGGTGAAGACGGGGGCCGCGCCGCCCGCCAGATAGGCCTCGATCTTCGGCCAGGCCGGGTCGTCCTGGTAGAAGGTGCGCATCGAGGCGAAGGTGGACGTGCTGTTCACCGCGTCGCCGTTCGGCATGACGCCGGTCCAGCCACTCGGTACGTACACGGGGTCGTCGAAGCGGTTGTAGTCGGCGCGGGTCTCCTCGACGGCGACGCCCAGCGGGTCCTGGTGGTGGTCCCACATGCCGTCGAGCAGGGCCTTGGCGACACGCTTGGCCTCGGCGTGGCCGGACTTGGCCGCGTAGTAGGTGAGGGTCTTGGCGTAGGCGGCGGCGACACCGACGTCGTTCGTGTAGTCGGCGACGGTGACGTGCAGTCCGGTGTTGGCGCCGGGGTTCGCCGCGTTCCAGGTGTCGGGCGCGCCGGACCACTTGAGGGTGGAGGGGACACGGTAGGTGCCGTCCGGGTTGATCGTGGTCTCGGACAGCGCCCAGGAGACCCACTTGTCGAGGACGGTCTTCGCCTCGGCGTCACCGGTCTGCTGGTAGTACTCGGCGACCCGCTCCATGGACCAGGCCTGGAAGCCGAACCACTGGTTCGACGCCGGGTCGTGGTAGACGGGCTTCTCGTCGTAGAAGAGGCCGTGGAAGGTGGGGGTGCCGGCCGGCGGGGTGGCGTAGCGCCCCTGCCAGCTGTTGGTGGCGCCGCCCGCGATGGCACCCTCGTCGGACTGGAGCCAGCGGTAGAACTCCAGCTGCCGGTCGAGGCTGTTCGACCAGTCCGCCGCGCCCGTCGCCGACTTGGGCTTGAGCGGGGCGTAGGAGCTGAGGGCGTAGGCGGCCAGCGGGTTCTGGTAGCCGCTGTGGTTGTGGCTGGATCCGATGCGCCAGGACCAGCCGGCCGAGGTGTCGGTGGCGCCGCCCCAGGCGTAGTACCAGGACATCAGGTAGGTCGCGCTGTCCTTGCCGGTGCCGGCCGGGCAGGCGGTCGGGCCGACGCAGTTCCCGACCTTCTTGAAGTACTTGTCGAACATCGCGTACCGCAGGTAGTCGCCCATCTTGGCGGCCTTGCCGACGGTGGCGGAGACCTGAGTGCCCTTGCCCTGCTCCTTGGCCCAGAGGTCGGCCCAGTAGGCGGCCTGGACGGCGCGGGCGTCGGCGTCGGGGGCGTTGGTGAACTTCCACTGCTTGGCGTAGGAGGCGTCCCCGGTGAAGAGGTCCAGGTAGCCGTTCTTGCCGCCGAAGGAGAAGTTGTCGCAGGTGGGGTGGGTGACGGTCTCCCAGACGGACTCCTGCGGGCCGCGCTGGAAGGTGTTGATGTACGAGGGGCCGGTCGCCGTCGGTCCCGCGGAACACTTGCCGGGCTCGTTGCCGAAGCCGTAGACGTTGTCGACGTCCTGGATCCAGTGCATGCCGTAGATGTCGTCGGTGGCGTAGGCGCTCTTGAGCTCGGCGGCGATCGGGTCGGCGCCCGAGGTCACGCCGGAGTCGAGCCGGGCGGGGTACTGCGAGGGCAGGTCCCACTCGGGAGCGTACGTCGCCGGCTTCGAGGCGTTGTAGGAGCCGGTGGTGGGCGTGTCGGCGTGGGTGGGGATCATGAACTTCTCCATGGTGTCCCAGGCGCCGTTGAACTTGGTCCAGTCGCCGGTGATCTTGCCGTACATGGCCTGGAGCCAGATGAGGTAGCTGTACGCCTCCGAGGTCGTCTCGTGTCCGTGGTCGGGGGCCTCGACGATCAGGGTCTCGACGGAGTGGTACGGGATGCCCTCGGGTGAGAAGTAGCCGTTGGCCGGGTTCGTGATCTTCCCGTGGAGGTCGAGGAAGCGGGCGTCGTACGTGGAGTTCGCGGCCAGCTGGGCGACGGTGACCTCGGCCTTGGCGTGGCCGGGGGCGGTCGCGGTGAAGACGGCGGAGCCGGTGCCGGTGGCCGCGGCGGCGACGGTCACCTTCTGGGCGGTGTTCCAGTTCGCCGGGGTGAAGGTGAGCGAGGCCGGGGTCGCGGTGAGGTTGGTGTTGCCCGAGGTGCGGGCGACGCTCACCGCGACGTTCGCGGTGGGGGCGGTCGAGAGCTTCAGGTCGAAGGTGCCGGTGGCGCCCTGGCGGACGCCCAGCTGGCTCGGGGAGGCGACCAGCGCGGCTCCGGCGGCGACGGTGATGCCGACGGGTGCCGATTCGGCGGAGGCGCCGAGGCTGTCGTAGGCCTTGGCGTAGAGCGAGTGGGACCCGGCGGCGAGGCCGGCCGCGCTGAGGGCGAACGGCGCGGTCGTGTCCGTACCGAGGAGGGTGGTGTCGCTGTAGAACTCCACCTTGCCGACGGTGGCGCCGTCGGCCGCGGCGGCCGTGGCGGCCAGCGGCACGGCGTCGCCCGCCGTGAAGACGGCGCCCGCGGTGGGACTCGTCAGGACGGCGACCGGTGGCTGGTGGGCGCCGGTGCAGGAGGTGCCGTTGACCGCGAAGGCGGTCGGGGCGGTGTTGGCGCCGGTGTAGGTGAACTGGGCGCCGGTGGTGGTGGCGGCCCCCGGGGCGAGGGTGCCGTTCCAGGACGCGTTGGTCACCGTGACGTTCTTGCCGGACTGGGACCAGGTGCCGCTCCAGCCGTTGGTGAGCTTCTGGTCGCCGGCGTAGGCGTAGGTCAGCGTCCAGCCGTTGAGGGCTTCGGCGGCCCGGTTGGTGAGCGTGAGTTCGGCGGTGAAGCCCGAACCCCAGTCGTTGGCCTTGTAGTCGACGCTGCACTGGACGGTCGCGGCCTGGGCGGTCGAGACGGCGCCGACGGCCGTCAGGCCCAGGGGGAGGGAGATGGCCGCGGCCAGCGCGGTCAATGGTCTGCGTGCTCTTGCTCGTGCTCGTGCTCGTGCTCGTGGCATGGGGTGGTTCTCCTCGCGGCTCGGGAGGATGGGGGTGCGAAGAGCGGATGGACCTGTGGGGACAAGCCCTGAACCAGTGGGAGCGCTCCCACTGTGCAGTTGGGGCGCAACGGCGTCAAGGTCTGCGAAGAGTCGAAGGCAGATGACGGGGAAATTTACTCAACCCCTCTTTTGCTTGGCAGGAGTTGGCGCTACGGTCTGCCCGACCAGTGGGAGCGATTCCGTCCAGTCGGCACATCGTCAGAGGTGTGCCCTCGCTGCGAGGACTCGCTCATGCGACATCCCCCACGTCTTTCCGCGCTGCTCGCAGGAGCGGCGCTCACGATGGCGAGCAGTGCGCTCGCCGTCATGGGTACGGCCTCAGGAGCCGCGGCCGCACCCGTCTGCACGGTGGAGTACTCGGTCGTCGGCCAGTGGGCCGGCGGCTACCAGGGTGCCGTCACCGTCACCAACAACGGTGCCGCGCTGAACGGTTGGAGTCTCGGCTTCGACTTCCCGGCCGGCCAGGTCGTCAGCCAGGGCTGGGGCGGCAAGTGGTCCCAGTCCGGGACCGCCGTCACCGTCGTGAACGAGAGCTGGAACGCGGCCCTCGGCACGGGCGCCGAGGCGACGGGCGGCTTCATCGCCTCCTGGACGGGTGCCAACACGGCCCCCACCGCCTTCACGCTCAACGGCACGCCCTGCGACACGGACGCGCCGCCGACACCCACGCCGACGCCGTCGAGCACGACGCCGACGCCCACCCCCACGCCCACCACCCCGACCACACCGCCCACGACTCCCCCGACCACACCACCGACCACTCCCCCGACCTCACCGCCGCCGACCCCGGTCACCGGCGCGCCCGAACTGAGCGTGACCGGCAACAAGTTCACCGACCAGAACGGTGCGGTCCGCCGCCTCCTCGGCGTCAACCGCTCCGGCGGCGAGTTCATGTGCGTCCAGGGCTACGGCTTCTTCGACGGTCCCGTCGACGACGCCTCGGTCAAGGCCATCGCCGACTGGAAGGCCAACACCGTCCGTATTCCCCTCAACGAGGAGTGCTGGCTCGGCCTGGACAACATCAAGCCCGAGTACCGGGGCACGCACTACATCGACGCGGTCAAGGACCTGGTGACCAAGGTCCTCGCCCACGGCATGACCCCGGTCGTCGAACTGCACTGGACACACGGCCAGTACACGGGCAACTCCTCGGGCTGCGCCGACGTGCACGCCTCCTGCCAGAAGCCGATGCCGGGCGCGCAGTACACCCCGGCGTTCTGGACGTCGGTGGCGAACACCTTCAAGAACGACGAGCGGGTCGTCTTCGACCTGTTCAACGAGCCCTATCCGGACCGGGCGACCTCCACCGCGACACAGGCCTGGTCCTGCTGGCGCGACGGCGGCACCTGCCCCGGCATCGGCTACGAGGTCGCCGGCATGCAGGACCTGCTGGACGCGGTCCGCGCCACGGGAGCGAAGAACCTGGTTCTCGTCCCGGGCATCGCGTACTCCAACGACCTGAGCCAGTGGCTCACGTACCGACCCACCGACCCGGCGGGCAATCTGGCCGCCGCCTGGCACGTCTACAACTTCAACACCTGCGCCGACGAGACGTGCTGGAACAACACCCTCGCCCCGGTGGCCGCCCAGGTCCCGCTCCTCGCGGGCGAGATCGGCGAGAACACCTGCGGACACGCGTTCATCGACCGCGTCATGAAGTGGTTCGACGACCGCGGCCTCTCGTACCTGGGCTGGACCTGGAACACCTGGAACTGCAACTCCGGTCCGGCACTGATCAGTTCGTACGACGGCACCCCCACCGCGTTCGGCATCGGGCTGCGCGATCACCTGCGCGCCCTCACCCCCTGAATTCCCCTGCTCCGTCCCTCGCACGACTCCCGGAAGGAATCCCCACCCGCATGAGCCGCACCAGTCGTACCAGCCGCACCGCTCTCCTGGCCGCACTCGGCCTCATCACGGCCACCGGCGCGACCGCCACCGTCCTCAGCACCGCCACCGCCGGCGCCGCCGCGCCCGGCTGCAAGGTCGACTACCAGGTCACCAACCAGTGGAGCACCGGCTTCGGCACCAACGTGACCGTCACCAACACCGGTGACCCGGTGGCCTCCTGGACCCTCGAGTGGTCCTACGCCGGCAACCAGCAGGTCACACAGGGCTGGAACGCCACGATCACCCAGTCCGGCGCCGCCGTCACCGCCAAGAGCCTCTCCTACAACGGGACGCTGGCCACGGGCGGTTCGACCTCCTTCGGCTTCAACGGCTCGTACAGCGGAACGAACGCGGTGCCCGCCACCTTCACGCTGAACGGGGTCGTCTGCAACGGCGCCACTCCGACGACACCGCCCACCACGCCGCCGACCACCCCTCCCACGACTCCCCCGACCACGCCGCCGACGACGCCGCCGGCCGGGACCAAGGCCGACAACCCGTACGCCGGCGCCAAGGTGTACGTGAACCCCGAGTGGGCCGCGAAGGCCGCCGCCGAGCCGGGCGGCACCAAGGTGTCCAACCAGCCGACCGGTGTCTGGCTCGACCGGATCGCCGCCATCAACGGCTCCGCCACGTCGATGGGCCTGCGCGCCCACCTCGACGCGGCCCTGGCCCAGAAGGGCTCCGGAGAGCTCGTCGTCCAGCTGGTCATCTACAACCTGCCCGGCCGTGACTGCGCCGCGCTCGCCTCCAACGGCGAGCTGGGCGCGACCGAGATCGGCCGCTACAAGACCGAGTACATCGACCCGATCGCCGCGATCCTCGCCGACTCCAAGTACGCCGGTCTGCGGATCGTCACCACGGTCGAGATCGACTCGCTGCCCAACCTGGTCACCAACGTCTCCGGCCGCCCGACGGCCACGGCCAACTGTGACGTCATGAAGGCCAACGGCAACTACATCACCGGCGTCGGCTACGCCCTCAACAAGCTGGGCTCGATCGGCAACGTCTACAACTACGTCGACGCCGGACACCACGGCTGGCTGGGCTGGGACAGCAACTTCGGTCCCTCCGCCGAGCTGTTCAAGCAGGCCGCCACGGCCGAGGGCTCCACGGTCGCCAACGTGCACGGCTTCATCGTCAACACCGCCAACTACAGCGCACTGAAGGAGGACCACTTCAAGATCGGCGACTCCGTCAACGGCACCTCCGTACGCACGTCGAAGTGGATCGACTGGAACCAGTACACCGACGAGCTGTCGTACGCCCAGGCGATGCGCGACAAGCTGGTCTCGATCGGCTTCGACAGCAAGCTCGGCATGCTGATCGACACCTCCCGCAACGGCTGGGGCGGCACCCAGCGACCCACCGGCCCGGGCGCGCTGACCAGCGTCGACACCTACGTCGACGGCGGCAAGTACGACCGCCGCATCCACCTCGGCAACTGGTGCAACCAGTCCGGTGCCGGTCTCGGCGAGCGGCCCCAGGCGGCGCCCGCCGCGGGCATCGACGCGTACGTCTGGATGAAGCCCCCGGGCGAGTCTGACGGCGCCTCCAAGGAGATCCCGAACCCCGACGGCAAGGGCTTCGACCGGATGTGCGACCCGACCTACACGGGCAACGCCCGGAACGGGAACAGCATGTCGGGCGCGCTGCCGGATGCCCCGCTCTCGGGCGCGTGGTTCTCGGCCCAGTTCCAGGAGCTCATGAAGAACGCCCACCCGGCGCTGTAAGACCTCCGAAGGGGGGTGCTGTCCCCGGTCCGGCGGGACCGGGCGCACCCCCTGAGAAGGAACCGGAAGAAGGCCGGACGGGCCCTGGGGCCCGTCCGGCCTGTCCCCGTTCCGTCGCACCGGCGACGGCGCTCCCGCCCCGGCGGGCTGCCGTGACGGGCGACGCGCTCCCGACCCCCGCGGGCCGTGACGGGTGACGGCCTCCCAGCCCGGCGGGCCGTCAGCCGGGCCGTGACAGGTGCCGGCGGTCCCGGCCCGCCGAGCCCTCAGCCGGGCCGTGACGGGCGACGCCGGTCCCGACCCGGCGGGCCGTCAGCAGGACCCCCGTACCACCAGCGCCGTGGGCAGGACCCGCTTCGGGACGTCCTCCGGGGCGCCCGCGATCTCCTGGAGCAGCATCCGCGCCATCGTGCGGCCCATCTCCTCGATGGGCTGCCGCACGCTCGTCAGCGGCGGGTCCATCAGCCGCGCCACCGCGGAGTCGTCGACCCCGACCAGGGCCACGTCCTCCGGGACCCGGCGGCCCGCCTCCCGCAGGACGCTCCGCGCCCCGGCCGCCATCACGTCCGACGCGACGAAGACGGCGTCCAGGTCCGGACGGCGGTCGAGCAGCAGCCGCATGGCCCGCCGGCCGCCCTCCTCGGTGAAGTCGCCCGCGGAGACCAGCGCCTCGTCCGGCCCGAGTCCGGCCTCCGCGAGGCCCGCCCGGTAGCCGCCGAGCCGGGCACGGGCCACGTACATGTCGAGCGGCCCGGTGACGGTCGCGATACGCGTCCGCCCGGCCCCCACCAGGTGGGCGACGGCCGCGCGCCCGGCGCCGATGTTGTCGGAGTCGACGTACGGCACGGGCTCGGCCTCCGAGCGGCGCCCGTTCATGACGACCGGGAGGCCCAGCTCGCGGATGCGGTCGGGCAGCGGGTCGTCCCCGTGGACCGAGGCGAGCAGCACCCCGTCGACGCGCTGCGCGGCGAGGTACTGCTCGAAGCGCTGCCGCTCCTGCTCGCTGCGGACCAGGGTGAGGAGCAACTGCTTGTCCGCGTCCGCGAGCTCGGCGCTGACGCCGCGGATGAGGTCGAGGAAGTACGGCTCCGCGAAGAGCCGGGCCTCGGCCTCGGGGATGACGAGCGCGATCGCGTCGGTACGGCTGCCGGCGAGGGCACGGGCGGCCTGGTTGGGGACGTAACCGAGCTCGGCGACGGCTCTGGCGACGGCCGTCCTGGTCTGCTCGCTCACCCGGGGGGAGCCGTTGATCACCCGGGAGACCGTCCCCCGGCCGACCCCGGCCCTGGCCGCGACCTGTTCCAGGGTCGGTCTGCCGCTCCGCCGTCCGTCCACCACCACCGAGCTCCCCTCGTAGACCACCGCGCCGGCCATCGTCCTGACATCCCGCCGGCCCTCGCCCTGACAGCGCGTCGGCCATTTCCCCGACATCGCGCCGACTCACTCCCTCCGCGACCGGACAGCAGCGATGGGAGCGCTCCCACACTAGTCCACGCGCATCGCTCCACGCCACGAGCATGCGTTCAGGAGATGACGGCCCCGTCACCGCAAGGCCCCGAGAAACCCCCGGAAAACCTTCCGGTAACGAATCCGCGTTCATGTCTTGACACCCGCACCCGGTAGGCAGCAACCTTCCGGCAACGACGTGGGAGCGCTCCCATCAGGGAGCGCACAGCCTGCATCAGGTCCTGGCGGGCAGCCGCCGAGCCGCGATCAGCCGGCCGGACCTCTTGGCGCACAACGAGCACCACCTTTGGACGAGGAGAGTGGAATGCGCACTTCCAGCAGCAGACGCGGACGCCGGGCGGCGATCGCGGCGGTCGCCGTCGTCGTGACCGGTACGACCCTGCTCACCGGTTGCGGCAGCGACAGCGACGACAGCAGCGGCGGCGACGCCCAGGGCGGCGGCAAGATCACCCTGCGGGTCGGGACCTTCGGTTCCTTCGGCTACGACGACAAGACCGGCGCCAAGCTCTACGCCGAGTACGAGAAGTCCCACCCGAACATCAAGATCGAGGAGACGAACGTCTCCGACGGCCAGAAGTACTGGGACACGCTGAAGCTGCGCCTCGCCCAGAACAACGGTCTCGCCGACATCCAGGCCGTCGAGGTCGGCTACATCGCCGAGGCGACCGGCGAGACCATGGCGGACAAGTGGGTCGACCTCAGCAAGGAGGGCGGCGCGGACATGAGCGCCTTCCTCGACTGGAAGGTCAAGCAGGCGACGACGGCGAGCGGCAGCGTCATCGCGCTCGGCACCGACATCGGCCCCATGGCCATCTGCTACAACAAGGAGCTCTTCGCCAAGGCCAAGCTGCCGACCGACCGGGAGGCCGTCGCCAAGCTGTGGGCCGGCGACTGGGCGAAGTTCATCGAGGCCGGCAACACGTACAAGAAGAGCGCTCCCGCCGGCACCGCCTTCCACGACTCCGCGAGCGGCCTCTTCAACGCCGTGGTGTCCAGCGACCCCGTCCAGTACGCCGACGCGAGCGGCAAGCTCGACTGGGAGAACAGCCCCGGTGTGAAGAAGGCATGGGAGACGGCCGTCGCGGCGAGCAAGGACGGACTCACCGCCAAGCTGCGCCAGTTCGACGAGAAGGGCACCTGGAACGCCGCCTTCAAGAACTCCAAGTTCGCCACCGTCGCCTGCCCGAGCTGGATGACCGGCATCATCAAGGACCAGGCCGGCCCCGCCAACCAGGGCAAGTGGGACATCGCCGCGCCGCCGGTCGCCGGCAACTGGGGCGGCGCCTTCCTCGCCGTGCCGAAGGCGGGCAAGCACACCAAGGAGGCGGCCGAGCTCGCCGCCTGGCTGACGGCCCCGGAGCAGCACGCCAAGGTCTTCGCGGTCAACGGCAACATCCCCTCGTCCAAGGACACGCTCACCTCCTCGGCGGTCCAGGACGCCAAGCTTCCGTACTTCGGCGACACCCCGGTCGGCAAGATCTTCTCGTCCGCCGCCACCGGGATCACGCCCGCCGTCATCAGCCGCTGGGACGGACAGGTGAAGACCTTCCTCACCGACAACGGCATCCTCGACATCGAGCAGCGCGGCACCGACCCGGCCAAGGCCTGGGAGAACGTCAAGAAGCTGGTCGACGACAAGATCGACCAGTAGCGGGGGCCGTGTGCCGGTCCGCCGCCGCCCGCGGGCGGCGGACCGGCACCGTCCGCACCACCGCACGCATCGACCTGGAAGGACGCCCCCGTGGCCACCTCCGTTCGGGCGAGGCCTGACGGCTCCCCGCCGCCCGCCGCACCGCCCTCCTCCACCGGCCCCCGGAACCACCGCTCCGGCTCGGGCGGCTGGCGCAGCACGCTCTACCGCTGGGACGTCAAGGCGATCCCGTACGTCTTCATCGCCCCCTTCTTCCTCACCTTCGCCGCCTTCGGCCTCTTCCCGCTGATCTACACGGGCTGGCTCTCGCTCAACCGGGTCGAGCTCGGCGGCGACCCGCAGTGGAAGGGACTTGAGAACTACACCGACCTCGCGACCAGCGAGTTCTTCTGGAACGCTCTCTTCAACACCTTCACCATCGGGATCATCTCGACCGTTCCCCAGCTGCTCATGGCCCTCGGCCTGGCGCACCTGCTCAACTACAAGCTCCGCGGCCGCGGCTTCTTCCGGATCGCGATCCTCGCCCCGTACGCCACGTCGATCGCGGCGGCGACCCTGGTCTTCGCGCAGCTGTTCAACACCGACTACGGGATGATCAACACCGTCCTCGACTGGGTCGGCGTCGGCCCCGTCCAGTGGGAGTCGTCGAAGTGGCCCGCGCAGATCGCGATCTCCGTGATCGTCACCTGGCGCTGGACCGGCTACAACGCGCTGATCTACCTGGCCGCGATGCAGGCCGTCCCGAAGGACCTGTACGAGGCCGCCTCGCTCGACGGGGCATCGCGCTGGCGCCAGTTCGTCAGCGTCACCATCCCGTCGATCCGGCCGACGATCCTCTTCACGGTCGTCGTCTCCACCATCGGCGCCACGCAGCTCTTCGGCGAGCCGATGCTCTTCGGCGGCAGTGTCGGCATCAGCGGCGGCAGCGGCAACCAGTTCCAGACGCTGAGCCTGCTGATGTACGAGAAGGGGTGGGTGAACAACTCGCTGGGCCAGGCCTCCGCCATCGCCTGGATCATGCTGCTGCTCCTCCTGATCGTCGGCGGTGTCCAGGCGCTCGTCTCCCGCCACAACCGCAAGAAGCTGGGAGGCTGACGCCATGGCCCGCACCCTCGACACGACGACCGTCGAAGCCGACGCCCCGCTTCGGCCGCAGACCCGTCGGTCCGGTCCCCGGTCGCGTCCCCGCTTCCGTCAGACCGCCGGCCGCCAGCACCATGCCGGGCCCCTGACCTACGTCCTGCTGGCCCTGGCCGCCGTCGTCTCGCTCTTCCCGCTGTACTGGAACCTGGTCGCCGCCTCCCACAGCGGCGAGCGCGTGGTCCAGGCCCCGGCGCCGCTGCTGCCCGGCCCCCGCCTCCTGGACAACCTCAGCTTCGCCTGGAACCAGGTCCACATGGGTGAGGCGCTGATCAACACCACGATCGTCGCCGGACTGGTGGCCGCGTCCACCGTCGTCTTCTCCACGCTCGCCGGCTTCGCCTTCGCCAAGCTGCCCTTCCGGGGGCGCGGCATGCTGCTCTCGCTGGTGGTCGCCACGATGACGATCCCGCCGCAGCTCAGCGTCATCCCGCTGTACCAGATCATCACCGACCTCGGCTGGTTCGACCAGCTCCAGTCGGTCGTCCTGCCCTCGCTGGTCGCCGCCTTCGGTGTGTTCTTCATGCGCCAGTTCCTCGTCGAGGCCCTGCCGATCGAGCTCGTGGAGGCGGCCCGGATGGACGGGGCGCACAGCCTCCGGGTGATCTGGCACGTGGTGTTCCCGGTGGCCCGGCCCGCGATGGCCGTGCTCGGCATGCTCGTCTTCGTCCAGGCCTGGAACGACTTCTTCTGGCCGTTCATCGCGCTCACCCAGGACGGCAACCCCACGCTCCAGGTGGCCCTCGCGGGCCTCGGAGCGGGAAACCACACGGTGGACCACGCCGTCGTCCTGACGGGCGCCCTCATATCCACCGTGCCGCTGCTGCTCGTCTTCGCCTTCCTCGGCAAGCACATCGTGGGCGGCATCACCGCCGGCGCCGTCAAGAGCTGACCGGCCGCGCCCGCCGCGGACCGCCTCTCTCTGTCCAGCATGTACTCGAACGTACGTAACCCGTACCCGCGTTGGGAGCGCTCCTCTATGACCGCGTCCGAAACCCGGCCGCTCACCGCCACCCGTTCGTTCCCGCCCGACTTCCTCTGGGGCACCGCCACCGCCGCGTACCAGATCGAAGGGGCGGCGACGGAGGGCGGCCGTACGCCGTCCATCTGGGACACCTTCTCGCACACCCCCGGCAAGGTCTTCGAGGGCCACACGGGTGACGTGGCGGTCGACCACTACCACCGGTTCCGCGAGGACGTCGGCATCATGTCCGAACTGGGCCTGAACGCCTACCGGTTCTCCGTCTCCTGGTCCCGCGTCCAGCCCACCGGCCGGGGGCCCGCCGTCCAGAAGGGCCTGGACTTCTACCGGGCGCTCTGCGACGAGCTGCTCACCGCCGGCATCACACCGGCCCTCACGCTCTACCACTGGGACCTGCCCCAGGAGTTGGAGGACGCCGGCGGCTGGCCGGAGCGGGCGACCGCGGAGCGGTTCGCCGAGTACGCCGGGATCGTCGCCGAGGCCCTCGGCGACCGGGTCACCCGATGGACCACGCTCAACGAGCCCTGGTGCAGCGCCTTCCTGGGATACGGCTCCGGGGTCCACGCCCCCGGCCGCACCGACCCGGTGGACTCGCTGCGCGCCGCCCACCACCTCAACCTCGGTCACGGCCTCGCCGTCCAGGCCCTGCGGTCCGCGCTCCCCGCGGACCGGCAGATCGCGGTCTCGCTCAACCTCCACGAGGTGCGCCCGCTGACGGAATCGGCCGAGGACCGGGACGCGGCCCGCCGCATCGACGCCGTCGGCAACCGCGTCTGGCTGGGACCGATGCTGGAGGGCGCCTACCCCGAGGACCTGATCGCCGACACCGCGCACGTCACCGACTGGTCCTTCGTCCGGGACGGCGACACGGCGACGGCACGGCAGCCGCTGGACCTCCTGGCGATCAACTACTACACGCCGACGGTGGTCTCGCACGTACAGGAGGGTTCGGAGAAGCCGCAGGACGACGGCCACGGCAACAGCGAGCACTCGCCGTGGCCCGGCGCGGACTCCGTCGCCTTCCACCGCGCGCCCGGCGAGCGGACGGCGATGGGCTGGCCGGTCGACGCGAGCGCCCTGTACGACCTGCTGACCCGGATCTCCGCCGCGTACCCCGAACTCCCGCTGGTGATCAGCGAGAACGGCGCCGCGTACGAGGACGAGGTCGCCGAGGACGGCTCGGTGCACGACCCGGAGCGCGCCGCCTTCGTGCACGCGCACCTGGAGGCCGTGCACCGCGCGCTCACGGACGGGGTGGACGTGCGCGGCTACTTCCTCTGGTCGCTCCTCGACAACTTCGAGTGGGCGTACGGCTACGCGAAGCGGTTCGGCGCGGTCCGGGTGGACTACGACACCCTGGAGCGCACCCCGAAGTCCAGCGCCCGCTGGTACGGGCGGGTGGCCCGGTCGGGCGAGCTGCACGCGCCTTCCGAAGGCTGAGACGGAAGCGCGGGCGGGCCGTGCCGGATCACCGGCACGGCCTGTCCTCAGCGCCGTGGCATGTCCTTGATGAAGACGAGGCCGTCGCTGTCGGCCAAGTGGTCCGGGTCGAACGGCGCGTAGCCGAACCAGGGGGACACGCGCGGCGCGGGCCGCCCGTCGCCGAGGGCGGCGGCCAGGCGCGGGGCGTCGATGACGCAGCGGTCCGACGGGAGCCCGTAGAGGAGTCCTTCGAGGGTGTCCGGCGGGGGGGCGTGTCCACTCCCTGGTGCCGGATGGTGCCGAGGGCCGTGGCCACGAAGGCGTACTCCTCGCCGAGCTCGGCGCTCACCAGCGCGCCGGCGCTCCACCACTCCAGCAGCTCCCCGCCCATCCGCAGGGATCTCTTCTCGCGTTGGAGATGGGGGCTGGGTTCATCGGGCCGCTGGCGGGAGCTCGGCATCCGGCCGGCGACGCTCCGCACGTGGGAGCGCGCCGGAATCGTGCGCCCGCGCCGCGACCGGCGGACCGGGTACCGCGTGTACGACGAGGCCGACGTACGGGACGTCCGGCTGGCCCACCAGCTCAGGAGGGGCGGCTACCTCCTGGAGCGGATCGCCCCGCTGCTCGCACGGGTGCGGGCGGCGGGCGGCCTTGAGCCGCTGGAGGCCACGCTGTCCGACTGGCACGGCCGGCTGGCCGCCCGTGGGCGGGCCATGCTGACCGGGGCCGCCGAGCTGGAGGCGTACCTCCGCGCGCGCGGCTGAGTCCGGGGCCCGGACGGCGGTGTCGCCCGCCCCTTCGTGACGCGGCGGCCGGGGTGGGACGACCGCGACGCGCTTCTGCGTACCTAGACTGTGCGTTCATGAACGACGGACGATCGACCGCGACGCGGTCCCTGCGCCCCGGCCTCGTCACCTACGGCTCGACGGCCCTCGCCGTCGTTCTGGTGCTGGCCGCTCCTTCCTCGCTGTTCGCCGAGCCTTCGGGCCGTTTCGCGGGGAACGGAGCGACGGCGGTCCGTGCGGCGCCGACCGTCATCGCCCACCGGGGCGCCTCCTCCGCCGCTCCCGAGAACACCCTGGTCTCCGACGAGGTCGCCCGGCGGAGCGGGGCGAAGTGGATCGAGAACGACGTCCAGCCGAGCGGCGACGGCGTGCCGTACATCCTGCACGACACGACCGTCGACCGGACGACCGACGGCACGGGACCCGTCCGCTCCCTGACCGCCGCCCAGCTCGACGCACTGGACGCCGGCTCCTGGTTCGCGCCCGCCTACGCCGGCGCCCGGGTCCCGACCCTCGCCGCCCAGCTGGCGGACCTGCGCGAGCGCGGCGGGAACCTGCTCCTGGAGATCAAGGGCGGGCACACCCACGCCGAGGTGGCGCGGATCGTCCAGGACATCCGTGAGCAGTCCATGACCGGCCGGGTCTTCGTCCAGAGTTTCGACATCCCGAGCCTGCGGCACACCCGCGCGCTCGCGCCCGAGCTGCCGATCGGGTTGCTGCGCGGCACCCTCGACGCGGACCCGGTCGCGCTCGCCGAGGACCTGGGCCTCGCGGCGTACAACGTCTCGGACACCGCGCTCGCCACCCGCCCCGGGGTCGTCCGCGAGCTGCACGCCGCGGGCGTGGCCGTGAACGTCTGGACGGTCGACAAGCCCGCCCGCTGGAAGGTGCTGAGCGACCTCGGCGTGGACGGGATCATCACCAACCGGCCCGCCGAGCTGACCGGCTGGATCGCGGGGCGGCCCCCTACGGGGTGACCTTGATGTCGTCGACGAAGGCCCTGACCATGATCGCGTGGGTGAAGACGACGGTCCCGGGCTTGATCAGTCCGCCGTCGCCCCCGTCGCCCTCGACCTGGACCGTGCGCTCCCCCAGGAAGGTGAGGGTCTTGCTGTCGAAGATCCACTCGGTGCGCTGGCCGCTGGTCTCGTCGAGCCGCGCGACCGCGACGCCCTTCCGGCCGGCGGCGTCGGTGGCGCTGTCCACCATGACGACACCGGGGATCTTCGCGGCGGCCCGGTAGAGCGCCGCGGTGAGGCGGGGGGACGGCCAGCTCTCGACGAGGAGGTCGCCGATGGTGGTGAAGGCCTGCTGGTCCGGGCCGCGGCCCTGTCCGGCGGTCTCCTCGTAGATCTTCCGCAGCAGGGCGTCGGGGTCGGTGGGGAGCGTGGCGAGGTAGTCGTGCGAGGGCGCGCCCAGGTGCGGCTTGGGGATGTTGCCCTGCTCGTCGCGGCCTTCCAGGGTCATGCCCTCCGGCCCGGTGTTGCCGGGTTCGATCAGCCAGCCCTTGAGGCCGTCGCGGGACCGCCAGGACTGCCGGGTGTGCAGGGGATCGCTGACGACGCGGCTCACGTCGCCGTCGGTCCGCACGTGGGTGTTCGCCGTCCGGGTCTCGATGTAGACGTACGCGCCGGCCTTGGCGCTCGGGGCGGGCGCCTCGGCGGCGGCGAGCGAGATGCGGTCCAGGAGCCGGGGGGCGCCCTTCGCGTCGACCGCTCCGATCCGGGTGGTGAGGGCGGGGCCGCCGGCGCGGTCGGCCCCGGCCCCGGACGTGTCGGCCGGGGTGAGGACGAGGACGCCGACGGCGAGTGCGCCGGCGAGTGCGGTCACGGCCGGCAGGAGGACCGCCTTCCGCAGGAAGGGGTTGCGCCGTCCCGCGGCCCGCTGGGCGCGCGCTTCGGCGGTGGTGCGGCGGTCGTCGTGGATCTGGCTCATCAGGCGCTCCTTGTGGAACTGGTGACGGCCCGGAGGAAGCTCGCGCTCCTCGATCGCCGGAAGGTCACCGGCCTCGTGCCGGGGTGCCGTGCGGGGCTTGCTCGGGTCGGGGTTCATCGGATTCCCTCCTGTGCGGGCCGGACCGCGTTCATGCGATCACCTGTTGTCTGTCGGGTGCGGGGGGCGGGTTCCCGGATTTCCCGAACTTCCTTGATCTCGCGTGCGAGTTCCTCCTCGGCCCCGGTACGGAGCTTGGCGCGGGCGCGCGAGAGGCGGGAGCGGACGGTGCCGACCGGGACGTCCAGGGCGGCGGCGACCTCGGTGTAGGCGAGACCCTCCCAGAGGCAGAGCACGAGGACTTCGCGTTCGGTGCGGCGGAGCGTGCCGAGCGCTCTGAGCGTGGCCGCGATGCGGCGCCGGTCGTCGATCCGGCCCGCGACCTCGGAGGCGTGGTCGGGCATGGCGGCCGCGGCCGCGCCGGCCGCGGCGTAGGCGGAGGCGGCCCGCCGGTAGCGCCGGTTGCCGCGGCAGTGGTTGCGGGCGACGTTGGTGGCGACGCCCAGGAGCCAGGGCCGGAGCGATCCCCCTTCGGGGTCGACCTTCTCCCGGAGCCGCCAGGCCTCCAGATAGGTCGCGGCCATGACGTCCTCGGCGACCGGCCAGTCACCGGTCAGCCGGAAGGCGTGGTTGTAGACGCTCCGGGCGTGGGAGTCGAAGAGTTCGGCGAAGGCCGAGGGGTCCCCGGCCCGGATCCGTGCGCGTGTGTCGGTGTTCACGACTGTCGTCTGTCCGGCTCACGGGGCGGGTTCCCGTGAGCCGGGTCACATTCGATGAGTGGTCCGGGCGCGCAGTTCGTCGAGGAGGGCGGGGTTGACCACCGTGAGGATCGTCGCGATCCGCTCGGCGTCGACGTCCGCCCACAGGATGTCCCGCGCGCCGCGGTACTTGGCGGCGAGCCGCTCGCGCCGGGCGGGCGGGAGTTCCGCGGCGCGGTCCTGGCGGCTGTTGTGGGCGTTGTCGGCGATCTTGACGAGGGTGGCGTCGGGGTCCTCGGCGATGAGGTGGAGCTTCGCCTCGTAGGAGAGGCCCGGCCGGTTGGTGACGGCTTCGACGAGGGCGACGACCCGGTCAGGGACGCCGGCGTCCCTGAGCCGCTCGGCCGTCCAGGCGGTGTCCTCGATGACGTCGTGCAGGAGACCGGCCATCACCAGGTCGTCGCCGAAGGGTACGAGGCCCGCGGCGACGGCCCGGACGTGCTCGACGTATGGGACGCCGATCAGGTCGACCTGTCCGGCGTGCGCCTGTGCGACGAGTGCGTCGACCTCCACGGGCGTCGTCATCACCGCCTCACCGCTCGCCCGTGAACAGCTGCGGGAGCTGCATGGTGCGGTTCTGGTCGCCGGGGCGCACCTGGGGGCCGTTGGCCCACTCCATGGTGACCATGGGATTTTCGCCGTCGCCGGCGTCGACGGTGGCTCCCGCGAACCGCTCGCCGGAGGCGGTGGTCGCCCGCAGCTTGTCGGCCGTGCGGGCGGCGCCCTGGGGTGAGCCGGTCAGCGCGCAGAGCCGCTCGCGTGACGTGCCGTCGGCCTGGGCGGTGGCCCCGATGGCGTACAGGATGACGTCCGGCGTCCGGCTCTTCAGGCCCTCGCCGTAGAAGGTCGCGTGGTACGTGCTGTCGCCGATGCAGCGGGCGACAGCCTGGTACCAGGGGTCGTCCGCGACCGACGTCTTCGGCGCGGCGAGCACGGGCGGGGGCGTGTCCGGCGACAGGGACAGGGACCTTACGGTCGCCGAGACAGCGACCTGGTCGCCGTTCCGGCCCTTCAGGAGCGCGCCGTCGTCGCTGTTCTCGGCGTACCCGAGTCTCTTCAGGCCGTCGGTGACGGCGTTCACGTCGAAGCTGCCGGTGAGCCGCCAGCGGTCGGATCCGATCTGGAGCGAGGTGGTCACGTCGTTCTCGTCGAAGCCGTGGGTCTCCTTGAGGGGGCGGCTCTCGAGACTCGCCTGTGCCACCTCGGGGATTCCGTACGTGGCGAGGCCGCCGTACAGCTTCTTGTCCTGCTTCACCAGCTGTCGGGTCGCGGTCACGTCCGTGTAGGTGAGGATCTGGCCCGCGTCGTCCCGGGGGGCGGTGCGGAGCGCGGCGGTGAGGCCGACGGCCGAGCCGCCGGCCGCGTCCTCGGAGTCGCCGCCGCACGCGGCGGCACCCGCGCCCAGGACGCCGACGAGCGCCACCGCGGCGCACCCTCGAAGAAGCCTTCGCTCGTTCCCCGTCATGCCCGTCCTCCGGTGTCGGCGCCCGCTGCCCGGGTGGTACGGATCGCCCCCGAAGGGTAGTGGGTCAGCTTGACGGCCCGTACGGAGGCCGGGCGGTGCGGCGAAGGGATGCGGCGTGCGGGAACACGGTGCGGAGCGGAAGGCCTTGTCGGCGGCGGAGCTGTTCGACGGCATGGGGATCGCGTACGAGCAGGCCTTCGGGCATCTCCCGGCGCAGCTGGAGGCGGTCGAGTGGCTCACCGGCCGGCTGGCCTCGGGGGCCCGGGTCCTCGACGTCGGCAGCGGCACCGGCCGGCCGGTGGCCGACCTGCTGGTCCGGTCGGGCTGCGACGTGACCGGGATCGACGTGTCCCGGACGATGGTCGAGCTGGCCCGCTCGCAGGTGCCGGGGGCTCGGTTCGAGCAGTGCGGCGTCCATGACTTCGAGGCGGCCGAGGGCGGCTTCGACGCCGTCTGCGCGTTCTTCCCGCTGCTCGTCATGACCCGGGCGGAGGTGTCCGCCGCGCTGCGGCGGATGGCGGGCTGGGTGGCACCCGGCGGCTATCTCGTGACGGCCACGGTCCCGGCGGACGTCGACGGCGTGGAGATCGAGTGGATGGGACGCCCGGTCAGGGTCTCCAGCTTCTCGGCCGAGGAGTACGTGCGCCAGATCCGCGAGGAGTGCGGACTCGACGTCCTCCACCACGCCGTCTCCGTCTTCCAGCCGGACGACGAACTGGCGGGCCCGGAGCAACACGTCTTCTGCTACGCCCGCCGGGCGGAGGAACTGCCCGGCGGGTGACGTCGGTTCCGGCAGGCGGGCACCGGGCCGCGGGCCCCACCGGTTCCGGGGACGTGTCACTCGTCCCAGGGCGGCTCGAAATCGTCCATGTCGGCGGGCGGCTCGTCCAGGTCGAAGGGCGGCTCGTCCTCGTACGCCGACCGCCGGCCGGCCGCCGCGTCGCGAGGCGCGGGGGCCGCGGCGGCGGGGCGCGCGGGGGCGGGCCCCGACGCGGGGGCGGGCTCGGTCGCCGGGACGGCCTCGGTCGCCGCGGCGGGGGCCGCGCACTCCGCCAGGGTGGCGAGGACGCCCTCCGCGTACTTGGTGAGCTTGGCCTCGCCGACTCCGCCCACGGTGCCCAGCTCCGCGACCGTCGTGGGGAACAGCGTCGCGATCTCGCGGAGCGTCGCGTCGTGGAAGACGACGTACGCCGGAACGCCCTGCTCGCGCGCCGTCGCCGCCCGCCAGGCGCGCAGCGCCTCGAAGACCGGCACGGCGGCGGCCGGCAGGTCGACCGGCACACGGGCGCCCTTGCCCGAACGGGCCCCCGACTCCTTGCGGGAAGGAGCGGCGGGCGCCGTCTCCTTCCGCATCGGGACGGTGCGCCGGCCGCCGAGCACCTCGCCGCTGTCCTCCGTCAGCACGAGCGTGCCGTAGTCGCCCTCCACCGTCAGCAGGCCCTGCGCGAGGAGCTGCCGGACGACGCCGCGCCACTCCGCGGTCCCCAGTTCCGATCCGACGCCGAACACCGAGAGGCCGTCGTGGTCGAACTGGATGACCTTGGCCGTCTTCTTGCCCTGCAGGATGTCGATGATCTGGCCCGCGCCGAACTTCTGGCGCCGCTCCTTCGCCAGCCGCCACACCGTGGACAGCAGCTTCTGCGCCGCGACCGTCCCGTCCCAGGACTCGGCCGGGGTCAGGCACGTGTCGCAGTTGCCGCACGGCTGGCCCGACTGCCCGAAGTACGCGAGGAGCCGTACGCGGCGGCAGTCGACCGTCTCGCAGAGCGCGAGCATGGCGTCCAGGTGCATGCCCAGGGCCCGGCGGTGCGCCTCGTCGCCCTCGGAGCCGTCGATGAGCTTGCGCTGCTGGACCACGTCCTGGAGGCCGTACGCCAGCCAGGCCGTGGCGGGCTCGCCGTCACGGCCGGCGCGGCCGGTCTCCTGGTAGTACCCCTCGACCGACTTCGGCAGGTCGAGATGGGCCACGAAGCGCACGTCCGGCTTGTCGATGCCCATGCCGAAGGCGATCGTCGCCACGACCACGACCCCGTCCTCCCGGAGGAACCGGGACTGGTTCGCGGCACGCGCACGGGCGTCCATGCCGGCGTGGTACGGGACGGCGTCGATGCCCTGCTCCACGAGGGCCGCCGCGGTCTTCTCCACCGAGGCCCGCGAGAGGCAGTAGACGACTCCCGCGTCCCCCTCGTGCTCGGTCCTGATCAGATCGAGGAGCTGCTTGAGCGGGTTGTTCTTCGGAACGATGCGGTACTGGATGTTCGGCCGGTCGAAGCCCGCGACGAAGTGCCGGGCCTCCTCCAGACCCAGTCGCGCCGCGATCTCGGCGTGCGTGGCCTCGGTGGCCGTCGCGGTCAGCGCGATCCGCGGCACCTTGGGCCAGCGCTCGTGCAGCATCGAGAGCGCCAGGTAGTCGGGCCGGAAGTCGTGACCCCACTGGGCGACGCAGTGCGCCTCGTCGATCGCGAAGAGCGACACCTTCCCCCGGTCGAGCAGCCGCTGCGTGCCCTCGGTCCGCAGCCGCTCGGGGGCCAGATAGAGCAGGTCCAGCTCGTCCGCGAGGAAGGCCTGCTCGACGGCCTGCCGCTCGTACGGATCCTGCGTCGAGTTCAGGAAGCCGGCCCGCACCCCGAGGGCCCTGAGTGCGTCCACCTGGTCCTGCATCAGGGCGATGAGCGGCGAGATCACGACGCCCGTGCCGTCTCTGACGAGCGCCGGAATCTGATAGCAGAGCGACTTGCCGCCGCCGGTCGGCATCAGGACGAGCGCGTCGCCGCCGTCGACGACCTGCTCGATGATCTCCTGCTGCTCCCCGCGGAAGGAGCTGTAGCCGAAGACGCGGTGGAGCACCTGCGAAGCGTCGGAGACCTGGGCGGATGTGTCGGAAAGGACCATTCGTGAAGCCTAGCTGCCTCCACCGACACCCTGGCCCGGTCCTGAGGAACCTGTGGACAACCCCGACGCGCTCCCCGGCACCGCGTCGCTGCCCGGCGGCGGAACCTCCCGGCAGAACACGGGCCCGGCCTTCGCCCCGGATTCCTGCCCCGCCTTGTCCCCGGATTCCTTCTCGGACTTCCCCCCGGCTCTCTCCTCGGCCTTCCGCAGCTTCTCCAGCTTCTCCAGGGCCTTCTCGCCGGCCTTCTCCTCACTGGGCCCCCAGGGGCGGCACGGTGCCTCGCCGGTCTCGACGGGCGGCCGCGGAACGAGCCGGTCCGGCAGGACCGGGCCGACGGGGGTTCCCTCGGCCGACGACCCCGGCCGACCCGTCCCGACCGGCGGGGGGACGGGCGGGAGAACGGGCTCGGGGCCCGGCGCGGAGCTGCTCGGGACCGGTTCGGGCGCCGGCGGGGACGGCTCCAGGAAGCGCTCGGGCAGGCTGCCGGTGGCGACGGCGACCCCGCCCAGCGTCACGCTCGCGACCAGCGCGGCCACCGCCGCCTTGAGGGAACGCCGCGGGAGGCGGCGCCGGTCGGCGGGGGTCCAGTCGTCCCGCTCGCGTGGGGCCCGGGAGGTGTGCAGACCCGCGTCACGGGCGGCCCGGAAGGCGACGAGGGCTTCCTCCTCGGCCTCCCGGCTCCCGCTGAGCGGGGCCCGCAGCGACTTCTCCAGCGCGCTGGTCAGCCGGTCGTCAGGCATCCGTCACCTCCCCCTTCCCTTGAGTTGTCGCGCCAGTCGCTTCAATCCCCGGTGCGCGGCGGAACGTACCGCACCGGGGCGCTTGCCCAGCACCCGGGCGGCCGTCGGTCCGTCGAGCCCGACGACGACGCGCAGCAGGACGGCTTCGGCCTGGTCCTGAGGGAGGCCGGCGATGAGCGCCAGCGCGCGTTCCGTCGACAGGGCGTCCAGGGCCTCTCCCGCCGCGTCCCCGGCGGCGGGAAGCTCCAGGACGTCCTGTTCGATGCCGGTGGGCCGGGGCCTGGCCCGTACGCGCCGCAGATGGTCCATGGCCCGGTGGCGGGCGATGGTCGCGGTCCAGCCGCGGAAGCCCGCGCCGTCACCGCGGAAGCGGCCGAGGTCCCGCGCTATCTCCAGCCACGCCTCGGAGGCCACGTCCTCGGCGTCGTCGCCGACGATCCCCCGCAGATAGCCGAGGAGTCCGGGCTGCACGATCCGGTAGGCCTCCGCGAACGCCGTCTCGTCGCCCTGCCGGGCCCGCTCGACAGCGGCGGCGAGCTCCGGGTCACGGGTAGCGATGGGCCCACGCCCCGTTCCCTCGCCCACACGCCCCTCTTCACCGCCCGTACGCGTACACAGTCCGATCCCCTGCCAGGAAGCCGAGTACCGGAAGGCGTCATCCTGTCAGACCTCAACGGGGGTGTCTCGACGGCCTGTCGGTCCCGGCGACCGCGGGCCGGGCCCTGCCCGGCCGTGCCCCGCGCGCACGTGACAGTGATCACAGAACGCGGGGAGTCCGGCCCCGCTCGGGCGACGCTCTTCGACGCCGTGTCAGCGGATGTCGGCGAGGGCGCTCACCCCGCACGTACCGAGGGCGCCGTCCATCCCGCCGTAACCCCTCGGCCACCCACGGCTGCGAGGCTCCCGCCCGAACGAAAGTTGTCTGTACAACTTGGAGCCCTTCATGGTGTCACTCGCCTCCGCCTCACCCCTCTGGCTGCGCGACAACTGCCCCTGCGCGGACTGCCGCGACCCCCGCAACGGCCAGAAGCTGTTCCAGATCACCGAACTCCCCGGCGCGCTCGCCGTCGACGCCGTCCACGACGTCCGCACTCCCGACGGCGCCCCCGCGCGCGAGGTCGTCTGGTCCCCCGACGGTCACCGGTCCGTCTACCCGGACGCCTGGCTGGGCGACCACCTCCCCGGCTCCTCCGCCGCGCCCGGTGACGGCCGCTCGGAGGACGACAAGGAGCTGTGGGCAGCGAGCCGCTTCGACGACGGGCTCCCCGAGGCCGACTGGGAGGCCTACCGCACCGACCCGGCCGTCCGGGCCGCCGCCCTCGACTCCGTCCTGCTCCTCGGCTTCGTCCTGCTGCGCGGGGTCCCCGTCCAGGACCGCCAAGTCATCGACGTGGCACGGACCTTCGGTTACGTGCGCGAGACCAACTACGGCGAGCTCTTCGAGGTACGGGTCGAGGCCGACCCCAACAACCTCGCCTTCACGGGCGCGCGCATCACCCCGCACACCGACAACCCCTACCGCGACCCCGTCCCCACCCTCCAGCTGCTCCACTGCCTGGTGAACGCGGCCCAGGGCGGCGACTCGGGCCTCGTCGACGGCTTCCACGCGGCCGCCCTGCTGCGCGCCGAGGCACCGGAGGCGTACGAGATCCTCACGCGCGTCCCCGTCCCCTT
This sequence comes from Streptomyces sp. NPDC055103, assembly GCF_053607625.1. Classification (NCBI taxonomy): domain Bacteria; kingdom Bacillati; phylum Actinomycetota; class Actinomycetes; order Kitasatosporales; family Streptomycetaceae; genus Streptomyces; species Streptomyces sp. NPDC055103. Next base: position 35,893 of record NZ_JBSGTX010000008.1, on the reverse strand, counting down.
CGCGTTCGCCGACGAGCGCACCGAACTCCGCGCCCACCGGCCGCTGATCGGCACGGATCCGGCCGGCCGGATCCGCGAGATCCGCTTCAACAACCGTTCCATCGGCACACTGCGACTGCCGGCCGATCTCCTCGACGCCTTCTACGGCGCCTACCGGCGCTTCGGCGAGCTGCTGCTCCGGGCGGAGCTCCAACTGGACTTCCGGCTGGCGCCCGGCGACTGCCTGATCTTCGACAACACCCGTCTGCTGCACGCCCGGACGGCCTTCGCCGAGTCCGGCGACCGTCACCTCCAGGGCGCCTACGCCGACATCGACGGCCTCGCCTCCACCCTCGCCGTCCTGCGCCGAGAGGAGCGCGCGAAGTGACCTCCTCCGGAGCCGACCCGCTCGACACCCTCGCCCGGCTCTTCGAGGGCGAGGGCAGCTCCGAGTACCTCGGTGAGGCCGTGACCCAGGCCGAGCACATGCTGCAGGCCGGCGCCCTCGCCGAGGCCGCGGGCGCCGCGCCGCACCTGGTCGCCGCCGCGCTCCTGCACGACGTCGGCCACTTCCAGGGCGCGGTCAGCGGCCGTGACCTGATGGAGAACGGCACCGACAACCGGCACAGCCACACCGGAGCCGACTGGCTCGGCCGGTGGTTCGGGCCCGAGGTCACCGAGCCCGTACGGCTGCACGTCGCCGCCAAGCGCTACCTGTGCGCCGTCGAGCCCGGCTACTGCGACCTGCTGTCCGAGGCTTCCGTCCACACCCTGGCCGTCCAGGGCGGGCCGATGAGCGAGGCGCAGGCGCGCGCCTTCGAGGCGCTGCCGGGGGCCGCCGACGCCGTCGCCGTACGCCGCTGGGACGAGCGGGCGAAGGACCCGGACATGGACACGCCCGGCTTCGCGCACTTCCGGCCCTTGCTGGCCGGGCTGCTCACCCCGTAACGGGCCTCGCGGGGCGCCGGTTCAGGAACCGAGCCGGCGTCCCAGCGCGCTCGTGGCCGTCGAGCTCTGCATCGTGAACGCGACCGTCCCCGGCAGGTAGCGGTCCTGGGACCATTCCACCGGGGTCCCGGACGGGTCGGTGGAGTGCCGCCGCTCCCTGAGCAGCGACTCGCCGGCCCGGCAGCCGAGCAGTTCCGCGTCGTCGGCGTCGGCCGGCACGAGGTCGATGGTGTGTCGGGCGTCGGTGAACAGCACGCCGTGCCGCTCCAGTTGCTCCGAGTGCGACACCGTGTCCAGTGGCATCCCGGCCACCAGCTCGCCGATCCGCTCCGGGTACGTCGTCCGCTCCACCATCACCGGCGTGCCGGCGAGCGTCCGCAGCCGCCGCACCCGGTAGACGGGCGCGCCCTCCTCGACGCGCAGCTTCTCGGCCTCCTCCGCGTCCGCCGGGACCCGGTCGACGGCCACGATGCGGCCGCCCGGCTCCTCGCCGAGCGAGCGAGCCCAGCGGGTGAACGAGCGCAGCTCGCCGAAGCTGTGGAGCCGGGGCCCGCCGAGCACCACCCGGCGCGAACCGCGCCGTGAGGTGATGAGCCCGTCGGCCCGCAGCGCGGCCAGCGCCTGGCGGACCGTCCCCCTGGACACGCCGTATCCGCGGGCCAGTTCGTCCTCGGCGGGCAGCTTGGCCCCCGAGCCGTACTCGCCCGCCGTGATGGCGGTCCGCAGATCGGCGGCGACCTTCAGATACAGCGGCGTCCTGGCCCGTTCCCCACTCACAGTCACACGCCCCACCCTGTCACGGACCGGGCTCAAGGAACCAGGGAGATCAACATCTCCGGGTCCACCTCGGTCAACGAGGCCGCGAGCGTGACGCCTTCGGTCCCGGCGAAGTCCCCGAGCGGTTCCGTCGACGGCACGGCGAGCACCCGGCAGCCCGCGGCGACCGCCGAGGCGACGCCGGTCGGGCTGTCCTCGACGGCCACGCACCGCGCCGGTTCGACGCCGAGCGCCACCGCCGCCGCCAGGTACGGATCGGGTTCGGGCTTGGTGCGTACGGTGTCCTCGGCGCCGAACAGCGCGTCGAAGCGGTGCCCGTCCAAGGTGCCCGCGACCTGTGTGACGACCGCCCGCGGGGAGGCCGACACGAGCGCCGTCGGCACCCGGCGGGCGCGGAGCGCGGCGAGGAGCCGCAGGGCGCCCGGCCGGGGCACGGCGGCCACCTCCAGGCGTGCGGCGAAGTCGGCGCCCAGCTCGGCGGCGAGCTCCGCCGTCGGCGCGTCCAGGTGGGCCTGGAGCAGGGCGGCCGTGTCCTCCACGGAGCGCCCGGTCACCGCCGTGCGGTGTTCGGCGTCCAGGGTGCGCTCGCGGCGCGCGGCGGCCGCCTCGACGACGTCGAGCCAGACGCCCTCGGTGTCGACGAGCGTCCCGTCCATGTCGAAGAGGACGGCCTGGAGCCGGCTCATCGGGCACCGCCCGCGGCGGCGAGGACGACGGGCCGCCGCCGGGGCCGTACCGTGACGGCCGTGCCGGGTGCCAGCGCGGCGGCGGCGTGTGTCGGCACGTCGGCCTTGACGTCCGTGCCGTCGGCGAGGGCGACGCGGACGCGGGTGGTGGGGCCGTGGAACGCGGTGGCGATGATGCGTCCCGTACCGCCCTCCTCGATCTCCAGGGCCTCGGGGCGGACGAGCGCGGTGACCCGGCCGGAGCCCGCGGGGCCCTCGACGGGCAGGCGCACGCCGAGGACGTCGACCGAGCCGTCGCCGTCGGCGTGGCCCGGCATCCGGTTCATGGTGCCGATGAACTCCGCGACGAAGTCCGTGGCGGGTCGCGCGTACAGCTCGGTCGGCGAGGCGCACTGCTCCAGCCTGCCGCCGTTCATCACCGCGACCCGGTCGGCCATCGACAGCGCCTCCTCCTGGTCGTGGGTGACGAAGACGGTGGTGATGCCCAACTCCAGTTGGAGGCGGCGGATCTCCTCGCGCAGCGTGAGACGGACGCGCGCGTCGAGCGCCGACAGGGGTTCGTCGAGCAGCAGGAGCCGGGGGCGGAGCGCGAGGGCGCGGGCGAGCGCGACGCGCTGCTGCTGGCCGCCGGAGAGCTGGTGCGGGAAGCGGTCGCCATGGCCGGACAGACCGACGAGTTCGAGCAACTCCCCGGCTCGCATGCGTCGTTCGGCGCTGCGGACCTTGCGCATGCGTAGGCCGAAGGCGACGTTGTCGGCCGCGGTGAGGTGCGGGAAGAGGCTATACGACTGGAACACCATCGCGGTGTCGCGGCGGTCGGCGGGTACGGGGACGATGTCCTCGCCGTCGAGCAGGACCTGGCCCTCGTCGGGTCGCTCGAATCCGGCGAGGACGCGCAGCGCGGTCGTCTTGCCGCAGCCGGACGGGCCGAGCAGCGCGAGGAGTTCGCCGGGGGCGACGTCGAGGTCGAGGCCGTCGAGCGCGACGGCGGAGCCGAAGGACCGGCGCAGACCACGGATGTTCAGGGCGGCTCCGGTGCGCACCGGCTGGTCGGGCGCGGTCACGGTCACGGTCATCGGGAGGTCTTTCCTCGGGAAGCCGCGGAGGCTTCGGACGTACGGGAAGAGCGCGGGGCGCGGCGGCGGTTGCCCACCGTCGTCAGGGCGAGCAGCAGCACCCAGGTCAGCAGCAGGCTCAGCAGCGACACGGCCACGGAGAGCCGGGCGTCCGAGCCGGACGCCTGCACGATCCAGACCGCGAAAGGCTGGAAGCCGAGGAGCGAGGCGACCGTGAACTCGCCGAGGACCAGCGCGAGCGTCAGGAACGAGGCGTTCAGGAGGGCGCCCCGCAGATTGGGCAGGACGGCCGAGACGAGCGCGCGCGGCCAGGACGCCCCGCAGTCCCGCGCGGCCTCGACGAGCGTGCGGACGTCGACGGAGCGCAGCCCCGCGTCGAGCGCCCGGTAGACGAAGGGCAGGGCCATCACGGCGTACGCGAGGACGAGGACGAGCGGGAAGTCCGGGTTCTGCACGGCCACGAAGGTCTGGTAGAGCGGGGTCGTGGACAGCTTCTCGGGGCCCCAGCGCAGGACGGTGCCGAGGCCGGCGGTGAGCGCGACCGGCGGCACGACCAGCGGCAGGGTGCAGACGACCTCCAGGACCGGGCGCAGCCGGGGCGCCGCGAGACGGGCCGCGACCGCCGCGGGGACGGTGATCAGGAGGACGAGGGCGACGGTCGCCGCCGCGAGCCCCAGCGAGAGGAACAGGCTGCCGGTGAAGCCGGGCGCGGTGAAGATCCGGGTGTACGAGGAGAGGGTGAGGCCCTGTCCGGGGATGTTCACGGTGAAGACGGTGGAGGCGAGCAGCGGCACCAGGAAGTAGACGCCGGCGAGCAGGAGGACGAGGGGGCGTCCTACGGGACGTCTCGCCGATCGGGTCGCTAGGCGAGCCATCGGGTGCTCCTTCGCTGGAGGGGGAGGTGGACGGCCATCACGAGTGCCGCGACGACGACCATGTCGAGGCTGAGCGCGAGGGCGACGTTCTCCTGGCCGACCAGGACGTTGCCGGAGAGCGCGTCGGCTATCTGGAGGGTCACCAGGGGTACGGAGCTGCCGACCATGGCGGCGGCCGTCGCGTACGCGGCGAAGGCGCTGCCGAAGAGCAGCACGAAGCCGCCGAGGAGGGACGGCAGCAGCACCGGCAGGCCGACGTGGCGCCAGTACTGCCAGGTCGAGGCGCCGCAGTCACGGGCGGCTTCCCGCCACTGGACGCGCAGTCCGTCGAGGGCCGGCGCCACGGTCAGCACCATCAGCGGTACCAGGAAGTAGAGGTAGGTGAGGGCGAGGCCCCAGAAGCTGTAGAGCGACCAGCCGTGGTCGCCGAGGCCGAGGCTCGTGGTGAGGACGCCGGCGTTGCCGAGGGTTGCGACGAAGGCGAAGGCGAGGGGCACACCGCCGAAGTTGGCGAGGACGCCGGAGGCGGTGAGCACGGCCTCGCGCAGGGCGCGGCCGCGCGAGGTGACCACGGCCTGGGCGAGGAGCAGCCCGAAGAGGGTGCCGACGGCGGCGGTGAGCGCGGACAGCTGGATGCTGCCGACGAGGGCGGTGCGGTAGGCGCCGTCGACGGACCGGGTGAGGTTGTCGAGGCCGTACGAGCCGTCGGCGACGGTGAACGCGCCGTCGGTCATGGCGAGTGCGGGCAGCCCGAAGGCGAGGCCGACGACGAGGAAGAGCGGCAGGGCGGCGAGCCAGCCGCCGACGCGGGGGCGGGACCGTCGCGCGGGGGCGGGCCGGGCCGTTCCCCCCGCGGAGCCGTCGGTCATGGGGGAACCAGCGGTTCCGTGGGCGGGGCCCGCCGGGGCCGGCCGCGCGTCGTGCGCGCGGACGGCCCCGGACGGGGCGGCGGTGGGGTGCGGAGTCATCGACAGGTCACCCGGAGACGGCCGCGGACCAGCCCTGCGACAGGGTCTCCTTGGCCTTGGACGTCTGCTGCTCGGTGGGGAACTTCGGGGTGCCCGTGACCTTCGGCAGCGCCGCGGCGGCCGTCTTGTCGAGGGTGCCGTCGGCCTCCATGGCCGGCATCAGGACGGGCCGGGCGTGGCCCTTGAGCCACAGGTTCTGGCCCTCGGCGCTGTAGAGGTACTCCTGCCACAGGCGGGCGGCCGCCGGGTGCGGGGCGTCCTTGTTGATCGCCTGGGAGTAGAACTGGGCGTAGACGCCGTCCGTGGGGACGGCGACCTTCCAGTCGACGCCCTTGGACGCGAACTGCTCGGCGTAGCCGGAGTTCAGGTAGTCCCAGTCGATGGAGATGGGCGTCTCGCCCTTCTCGACCGTGGCGGGGGTCGACTCGACCGGGTTGTAGTTGCCGTTCTTCTTCAGCTTGCCGAAGAAGTCGATGCCCGGCTTGATGTCGTCGAACGAGCCGCCGTTGGCCAGGGCCGCCGCGTACACGCCGCCGAAGGCGGAGCCCGACTTGGTCGGGTTGCCGTTGAGGGCGACCTGACCCTTGTACTCGGGCTTGAGCAGGTCGGCGAAGGTCAGCGGGCAGACCTTGACGCGCTTGGCGTCGCAGCCGATGGAGACGTAGCCGCCGTAGTCGTTGAACCAGCGGCCCTCCGGGTCGCGCTGCGTCCCGGGGATCTTGTCGAAGGCGGTGACCTTGTACGGGGCGGTGAGGCCCTGCTCGCCCGCCGCCTGGGCGAAGGAGGCGCCGAGGTCGAGGACGTCGGGGGCCCGGTCCTGGCCCTTGCGGGACTTGACCGCGTTGATCTCGTCCTGGCTGGAGCCGTCGGGGTTCTCGACGTTCACCTTGATGCCGTACTTCGCGGCGAAGCCGTCGATGATCGCGCCGTAGTTCGCCCAGTCCCGGGGGATGGCGATCGCGTTGAGGGTGCCCTCCTTCTTCGCGGCGGCGACCAGGGCGTCCATGCCGCCGGCGTCGGCGGCGGAGGCCGCGGTGGCGAGGTTCTTGCCGTCGGCGCCGGTGGCGTCCTTGGTGGGAGCGGCGCCACAGGCGGTGAGGGACAGGGCGGTCAGACCGAGGGCGCCGACGAGGATCGCGGCGCGGGCAGCGGAGGTCACGCGTACTCCATGAGGGTGGGGGCGAGGCCAAGCTGTATGAACAACTGTTGTCCATACAACTCCTGCATTACGGAGGGCCTCGATGTCCCGCCGGTGAACGCGGGGCGACGGCCGCCCAGCCATTCCCCGGCGGATCGGCGCACCCGCCCCACAGAGAGGTGGGCGCCGCCGGCCCCGGGCCACGGGACCTGCGACGCCCACCGGTGTTACAGCAGGCCCGCGGCCTGGGTCAGGAGCTTCTCGTAGATCTCCGGCCGGTCCTCGTCGATGACGGGGAAGCCGACGCCGAAGTCGCCGTTGACCCAGTGCGCGCGGATGCCCGGGTTGGCGCTGTCCGTGCCGTCGTGCAGGAACACGTGCGGGCTGCAGTTGACCCGGCCGTCGCGCGCCGACTCGTACTGGGCCATGATCTCCGGGCGTGCGGTGCCGCTGTCGAAGACCTCGGCGAGTGCCGACACGTCCACGGCGCCCGTCTCCCCCGCCACGTCGAGGATGACGTGGCGCTGGGAGATGCACCGGCCCTCGGCCCAGAAGGCCCGGCGCAGGGCTCGGTCGAGCTGCTCGGCGGCGTGCCAGCTCTGTGCCTTGGCGGCCTGCACCGCCTCCAGGGCCGGGAGCGTGGTCACCGGGTAGGTCCAGTCCGGGCCCTGCCAGAGCCGCCAGCCGGCCTCGGGCTCCAGCGCGCCGAGGACGGAGATCTCCGAGTCCACCCCGGGGCGGGCGTTGACCTCGCGGTTGAACAACTCCAGCGGAAACGCCCGCAGGTCGAACCAGACGCGCCCTTCGAGACCGAGACGCCGCCGGGTCTCGTGCAGCCGGTGCACGGCGACGTGCGCGAAGGAGCAGTTCAGATCGGTGTAGACGGCGATGGTGTCGGGCGCGGCGGGCAGCCGGGGATCAGCCTGCCCCACCGTCCCCACGGCCGTGCCCGGTGTGCTGTCGGTGGTCCTGTCGGTCATGGTGCCTCCTCGACGCGGATCAGACCCCACCAGCCCTCACTGACACCCCAGTGGAGGTTCCCGGTGCGGTACACATGGTCGCCCGGATGCTGGGCGCGGAAGCGCACCGTCCGGGTGCTCCCGGAGCCCAGCGCGCCGAGGGTCGACACGTACCAGCCGAGTCCGGTCTCCGACGCGTCCCACACCTGGCCGTGCACGGTGAAGCCCTGGTTGCGCATCCGGTGCGAGGCCACGGCCAGGTGGACGGCCACCTGGTCGCCGGCGCGGCAGGTGAGCAGCGGGGTCGGCGGCTCCGGGTCGGACAGCACCGGGTCCAGCGGGTGCAGGGCGGCGCTGCGGTAGTTGTACGCCTTCTGGCCCGCGTCGTCGGGGCTGTCGGAGAACAGGTCGGTGACCGGCTGGGTGAGGTCCCCGTCGTGGTAGAGCCGCAGGCCGTCCTGGGAGACCAGGACGAGTTCCCGTACGGGCTCGGCGTCCGGCCTGCGGACCACGGCCCGCTCGCCGGTCCACCGCTCCAGACCCGTGTCGGGGTCGTACGCGGTGGCGTCGGCCTCCTCGACCACGAGCACGCCGACCAGGCCGCGGCGCGGGTGGGAGATCACGTCCGCGTGGGAGCGCAGCAGCACCACACCGGGCTCGGCCGCGTACCAGCGGTACGTACGGGAGGCCCCCGGCTTCACCGTGGCGTCGGCGTTGCGGCCGACATGGGCGCCGTCGTCGGTGCGCACGTCGCATCGAGCAGCGTGGGGTGCAGGGAGACCCGTCCGGAGATCGTCCTGGCCCCGCTGTCGGCCTCGTTCATCAGCCGCGGGTCCAGCGGACTGGCGGGCGGCGGCCCGTCCAGCTCGTTGATCAGGGTGACCTCCACCCACTCGCCGGCCCGGCAGCGCAGGACCAGCGGCCCCTCCTCGGGGCCGCCGTCGCCGTCGGGCGTGAAGACGAGACCGTACGGGTCGGTACGGAGCGCGCTGTACGCGACGACCTCGGCGCGGGCGCGGACGGCGTGCCGGCGGACCCGGCGGCGCGGGGGCCGCGGCGGGGCGTCGGGGGTCCGGCCGGGCAGCGGCGGCAGATCGGCCTGCGGGCGGCCGTGCAGCCGCAGCAGTCCCCAGCAGCCCAGCCACAGGTCGTTGGCCGCGCCGAACGACCACAGGTGGTCGCCGGGTCCCAGGGTGGGGGCGAGGGCGAGTTCGGCGACGTTGCAGATGCCCAGGGTCTGCTGGTTGCGCCAGGCCGTGTCCTCGCGGCCCGCCCACTCGCGCCAGCGGGCGCCGGAGAGGGTGAAGCTGTGCTGGAGGTCGTGGGAGCCCTGGAGGACGTGGATCCGCAGGTCCTCGCCGGGATAGCCGCGGAGCAGCGGGGTGCCGGGGTCTCCGTGGACGGCGCTGGAGAACCAGTGGGCCGGGTCGCCGCCGCGCTCGGACAGCGGCGCGCTGCGGTAGTTGACGCCCATCGAGCCCTGGTCGTCGGGGGCCCCGGGGAACGGCGGCGGGTTGACCGGGACGCCGTGGTCACCGTGTCCGTGCTTGACCATGGGGACGAAGTCGCCGATGGCCAGGACCATTTCGCGGTGCGCCTCGCCGTCGGCGGTCCTGATGACGGCCTGCGCGCCGCGCCGCAGTTCCCGCTCGTGGTCGTCCGGCGACACCCAGACGGCACCCTCCGGTTCGGTCATGAGCGCACCGAAGAGGCCATGGCGTTGGCGGTAGTTGGCGAGCAGGTGGTCGTGGAAGAGGACGGCCCCGAAGTCCTCGTCCACGTACCAGCGGTACGTCCAGGAGTTGTACTGGCCGTTCGTCTCGGCGCCCTGGTCGGCGGTGGTGGTCGCCGACAGGTAGTTCCAGCCCACGGCCGAGCCGTCGGAGATGAGCGGGTCGTACTTGACCAGGTGGGTGTGGAGTCCGCACTCGGGCTGGAAGGGCAGCTTCGGGTCGAAGGCGGATTCCTTCTGGGGGCCGGTCGGCAGGAAGTTGGTCAGGGTGAGTTCGAGGACCTCGCCCTTGTTGGCCCGGATGACGAGCGGTTCAAGGGTCCGCTCTCCCTTGGCGAGTTGCCGCTTGAACTCGTCGAGACCACCCGCCTCCGCGATCTCCTCGGCGAGGACGTAGAAGTGGGCGTTGTGGTCGTGCCAGGTCGCCGCATGCTCGTCGGTCGGGTCGCCGTGGTAGTGCACGGTGCCGTTGGTGACGACCAGGTCGTAACGGCGTACCGGCGCGTCCGGAGGGCCGATCTTCGTGAACGCCTCACCGGGCCGCGGATCCGCCACGAACGCGGCCGCTTCCAGGGGCGTGGGCTCGCGGCCCATGCCGGGCGGCTGGAGCGGGGTCCGCGGCGGCCGGGGGTTCTTCTGCGGGAAGGTGGCCGATTCGGCGAGGAAGCCCGGGAACCCGGGGCGTTCGGGCGTCGGGACCGGCGGGGCCTCGCGGTGCGGCAGCGGGACGAGCCGCTGGATCGGCCGGCCGTCGGGGTAGCCGCCGGTGCCGTCCTGGAGGGTGTCGAAGATCCGGAACACGCCCCACATGCCCATGTGGAAATGGACGTACATGTGGCAGTGCCAGATGGAGTCGCCGACCGCGCCCTGCGTCGAGCCGAGGCCGCCGATCAGTTCGAGGGTCATGGCCTCCTGCGGGCCGATGCTGACGGAGTCGACGATCGGGGCGTTCTCGTCGTCCGGCCGCAGCCGCCACTGGTGCAGGTGGGTGTGGAAGACGTGGGTGTCGCGCATACCGCCGTGGACGAGCCGGATGACCGTGGGGTCGCCGGAGTAGCCGCGCAGGACGGGCGTGGACGGGTCGCCGAACAGCCAGGAGCTGTGGTGCACCTCCTCTCCGAGCACCGCGTCCCGCACCGGGTCGATCCGGCCCTCCTCAAGGAGCCGCTGGTAGCGGTGCATCCGCCATTCCATGGGCTCGATGCGGTGGTTGACCGGGAGCATCGCCATGTTGAGCGGTGTCAGGTCGTCGACGGTGTCCGAGGTGCCCGGCCCGGCCGCCGGGGAGCCGGCGGCGGAGGGCCGGTAGATCCCGGCCGCCGCGGCCGCGACCGCCCGGCCGCTGTCATGACCCTCGCCGTGTCCCCCGCCGTGCCCGTGGCCGGGCATCGGCGGCGGGACCGCGGGGTTGTCGTTGCTGGGGTACTCCATCATGAAGATCACGAACTCGCGGAAGCTGCGGTCCGCCAGATGGACGTCCGCGTACAGGCCCGTCGCCAGCGGCCCGCCCGTCTCGGGGTCGGTCCAGGTGGCCTCGGGCGCCTCGACGACCACCGCGCCGACCATGCCGTGACTCTGCGTCCCCTCGCCCCGGGCGTCGGACATGTCCCCGAAGTGGAACACCCCCTCGTGCTCGCAGACCCACTCGTACACGCGGGTGCCGCCCGGCGGCACGCTGCTGTCCGGGTTGGCGCCCGCCGCGAGTCCGTCCATGGTGCGGACGTCGTACCGCACGCCCTGGAGGGTGATGCCGGCGGGCCGCGCGAGCTCGTTGGTCAGCCGGACCCGCAGCCGCTCGCCGCGCCGGACCCGGAGGACCAGCGGGCGCGCGAGCGGGTTCGGTCCCGGCACCAGCTCCGGGTGCTCCAGATAGCTGGGGAACGGCTCCGGCCAGGTGGCCGCGACCTCCCTCAGCTCGGGTGCGTCCGAGGCCAGGACGTACAGGGCGCCGTTGCGGTCGTGGTCGCCGAACTCGTTGTAGGCGATGGGTACATGGAGTGCGACGACGTCGTACGTCCGCACCGGCCTGCCGTCCCCGTGACGCTCGGTCGGTAATGCTGTGCTGCTGCTCATGTGCTGCGGTACTCCCCCGTGCTCGAGTTGTTCTCTGTGGTGATCAGGTGGCCGGATGGTCGGATGTCGGGATGGTCGGGTCAGTCGGTGGCGGGGCCGGTGCTGTGGGCGAACCGGTCCACCACCCGGGAGCCGGAGAGGACCTGCCCCTCCCAGCTGTAGGTCTGGCCGAAGGGGTTGCCGTCCCGGCCGCCCCGGCGGCTGAACGTCAGCGCGATCCGGTCGCCGCGCCGCACCCGTACCGGCCGCTCGACCGGCAGGTAGCAGTGCTTCCAGCTGTCGGACGTCGTGCGCCCTTCGATGTCGTCCCCGGAGATGTCGAGGGCGACGCTCTCCGAGAGCTGGGCGACGAAGTAGCCCTTGAAGCCGGTGAAGACGCCGTCCCGCTGCACGGTGTAGGCCGGTGACACGCGGTACGAGGTCTCCGTCCCGCCCGCCGGGGCCGAACCCGGCTCGTAGCGCCGGATCAGCCGGGGCGAGGCGAGATGGCCCGCGACCGGCAGGACGGTGTCGTAGTACAGGGAGAAGGGGCTCTCCGCCCCACGGGCGGCGAGCAGGTCCGCGAAGGCCTCGGGCCCGCCCGCGTCCCGCGGCCCCTCGCCGGTCAGCTGCGCGTGGGCGGACTCGGCGGTCACCGGGACCAGAAAGCTGTCCACGAGGCTGGGCAGCATCGCGCCCCCGGGCCGCAGGAAGCGCTCCCGGGCATCGTCGAGGATCGCGGAGAAGTTCTCGTTGTCGGCGAGGTTCCCCATGATCTCGGAGATCACGATGTCGACCCGCTCGGGCAGCTCCAGGTCGAAGGAGAGCCCGGGCAGTGGGACGAAGCGGTCGGCGAAGCCCGCCTCGGCGAGGCGCTCGGCCGCCGTGGCGAGCACCTTCTCGTTGAGGTCGATGCCGTACACCCGGGCCGCCCCGGCCTCCAGGGCCCAGCGGGCCAGGATGCCGGTGCCGGTGCCGAGGTCGAGGACGACGTCCCCGGGTCGTACGGCCTCGTTGATCGCGGTACTGAACGCGGTCATCCGGAGGTCGTCCCCGAGCATCAGCTCATGGAACTCCGCCCCCCATTCGAGCAGTTGCTCGGAGGCGGGGAGCCAGACCTGCTCGGCGGCGTAGTAGCCGGGCCAGACACCCCCGCGGTACACGGTCAGCGGATCGTCGCCGGGGCCGCGCGTCGGACAGCCGGTCGCCAGGTCGAAGCCACTGTGGTGGAGCGGGCAGCTGATGCGCAGGGTGCCGGGGTTCACGTAACCGTGGACGAGGCGCCCCTTGCGGTGCGGGCAGAAGGCGTCGATCACGAACTCCTGGCCGGCGGCGCGGACGCGCAGACGGTCGCCGGGAAGTTCCCTGAGGGACGGCGGCTCGGTGGCGGGGTCGCGGTCCGTCATGCCGCCGCCCGGCCGGCGTGCTCCCTGGCCCGCGTCACGGCGGCGTCGAACGCGCCGCCGATCAGCCCGGAGAGCAGCCGGGCGCCGGTCCACAGCCGGGCCGGGTCGAGACCGTACGCCGCCTCGTGCTCCTTGATGGCCAGCTGCATCTCGCGCATGTGGAAGGTGTCGATGTGCAGGTGCTCGGTGTAATAGCGGCTCTGCCGGATGCCGAGCCGCTCGCAGGCCTGGGCCTGGTGGGTGAACGCGTCCGGGATGGACGCCTCCAGGTAGGCGAGGGCGCCGAGGAAGTACTCGACGTGCGGGGTGCGTTGCGTGAGCCAGTAGAAGACGTTCAGGAACTGGAAGGTCTCGTCCGCGGTGGTGTCGAGGAAGCTGTCGGGTTCCTGCGGCAGGCCCAGCTCGGACAGGAGCAGCCGGTAGAGCTGGGAGTGCGCCTGCTGGATGTTGCCGCAGCCGAACTCGTCGATCAGGACCCGCATCACGGCCATCTGGGCCTTGATCGGGAGCCGGGGGACGGCCGGGAAGAAGTTCTGCGCCTCGGTCAGCCCGCCGAGCGCGAACTCCCGGACGACGAAGGCGAATTCCTCGCGGGTTGCGTGATCGGCGAGGTACTCGCCGGACGGGTTGCCGGCCCGCTCGTCCGCCAGGAGTCCGTCGAGGAGGCGCTGCCAGCCGGCCCGGTCGGGGACCGGTTCGCCGGTGGAGTCGAGGGAGTCCACGAGTGGGACGATCCAGTCCCGCTCGATCTCCTCGACCCGCGCGAGCAGGCGGGAGTCCGTGATCCCGCGGTTGTGCCGGAACAGCTCACGGTGCACCGACTCCGCTCCGGCGGCCCGGGACGAGGTCTGGACGGTGTTCGTTGCCGTGCTCACGAATCGACCTCCCCGGTGTCCGCGGTCCTGTCGGTCTCCAGCACCCCGCTGCGGTACAGCGCGGTCTTGACCCAGCGGTACCAGTCGTCCTTCTCCAGGCCGTAGCGCGCGCAGGCGTCGGCGAGAACCTCTTCCGCGTTCGCCAGCCGGCCGGCGAACAGATCGGCGCACAGGGCCGGTTCGACGTTGGCGAGCGCCACGACGTACCCGTCGACGGGCCCGGATTCGAGCAGCAGGTGTTCGAGACCGGCGAGGACGCGCGCGCCGGGCCGGGCCTCGACGAGCCGCCGGGTGAAGGCGGAGCTGCCCGAGGAGTCCTTGACGCCCACCACCGAGGGGATCTCGCAGATCCGCAGCAGGGTGTCGAAGTCCGCGCAACTTCCAGCGACTTCGGTGCCGTGGTAGACGACCACGGGTAAGCCGCCGTGCTCGGCGAGGTCCGCGAAGTGGCGGTAGATCTCGCCCTGGGTGACCCCGGTGCCGTACGGACCGGTGGCGACGAGGGCGTGCGCGCCCAGGTCGGCGGCGACCCGCGCCCGTTCGAGGACCTGTTCCGTGGTGGGCCGCAGGACGCCCGCCAGGACGGGCAGTTCGCCGGCGTGTTTCACCGTCGCCCCGAGCATGTCCTCCCACTGGCGGTCCGTGAGCCACCGGCCCTCGCCGGTGCTGAGGTTCGGCAGCAGGGCGTCGACGTGGGGGCGGAGGGTGTCGAGCAGCCGGGCGACGCCGTCCTCGGAGACCTCGCCGGTCTCCGAGAGGGGTGTCACCAGGGCGGCTATCACTCCCTGGTTCATCTCAGGCTCCCTCGGTCAGGGCGCTGTCCCCGAGGGGCAGGCGCAGGGCGAGCGATGTGCGGTAGAGCCGCTCCAGCGGCTCGGGAAAGGCTGGCTCCGGCTCGCCGGCGGGCCAGTCGGCCACGGCGCGGACGGGAAGCCCGTCGAAGCCGGACAACCGGGGGCCGACCGTATGCAGCAGTCCCTTGCGGTTGATCACCTGGCCGACCAGCATCCGGTCGATGAAAGGGAGTTGCCGCGGGGTGTCGGAGCCGGAGAGGGCCAGGTGGACGTCCGCCCGGTCGTACCCCTCTCGGCTGATGTCCATGACCGTGTGGAGGTGGTCCATGAACGGGTAGTAGAGGTCCTGGAGTTCGCGCGAGTAGCCCCAGATCACGTCGTCGCAGCGACCGACCTGCTCCAGGCTCATCACCACGCGCTCTTCGAGGTGGCGCACGAAGAACGCCTTGGCGGCGACGCGCAGGCCGTCGTCGGCGCTGTGCATGCCGAGGAAGAGCGCCGCGTCGATGAACGCGGCGCGTCCGTCGGCGTCCTCGGCGATCGCGGCACCTGTCTCGTCAGCGGCCATGGCGGTCCAGCACCTCCCGCAGTCGCTTCATGGCGCCGGCGAACATCTGCGGCTCGCGGGCGAGGGCCATGCGGACGAAGGGCTCGCCGCGGCCCGGCTGACTCCAGTAGAAGAACCGCCCGGGCAGGACGTACACACCCACCTCCCGCAGCTCCCGCTGGAGTTCCGTCGCGTCAGCTCGGGGTGCTGGATCCTGGCCCAGGCAACGCTGGTCTTCGCGATCGGCTCCTGGTACTCGAGGATCGTGCCCTGGAGGGTCTCCCGGACGGCCGCCCTGTTGACGTCGAGCACGTCACGGATCGAGGCCAGGCTGTCGGCCTCGGAGTTCTCCACGTACTGGGTCAGCATGTTGAGCACGAACGGCGAGACGTTCAGAAGCACGCTCGTGTGGAGGTTGTACACCTCCTCCTTGATGTCGTCGCTGGCCGTGAGCATGGCCGCCTTCGCGTCCTGCACCGGCCAGGTCTTGCCGGTGTCCTCGATGGCCAGGTAGCGCACCCCGGACTCCTCGAGCAGTTCGTATACGTCGAACCGGACGAGTTCGGAGTCGTAGAGGGTGAACGAGGCGAAGCAGAAGTCGATGATCAGCAGCTTGTTGTGGTCCTTGCAGAACCGCACGACCTCTTCGAAGCCCTTGCGCCCGTGCTGCATCAGGCTGAACCCCGTGGGGTTGTTGGGGTCGACGAGGAAGAGCGCGTCGGTGCGGACCCGGCGCTTGAGTTCGGCGTAGATCCGGTCGGGGTCGTGCAGTGCCGACTCCTCGACGGGGTACAGCGGGACGCCCATGTTCGACAGGACGTCGTGCAGGTTGTCGAAGCAGGGCTCGACCAGGGTCACGGCCATGCGCTGCTGCTTCAGGTACATCGCCACGACCATGGTGGAGATCGAGGCGGCGTACGACAGCAGGGTCTTCTGCTTGGCGAGCGCGGTGGGCTGGCGGTGGAGACGGAAGAACGCCTCGATGAACCGCTGTTCGTAGGTGGCCTGGAGCCCCTCCTCCGCCTCGTACCACAGCTCGGGAAGCCGGGCGACGATCTTGTGCTGGGCGGCGGACTGACGCTGGTGGGTGTGGGCGTCGGCGAGGTTGAACTCGGTGAGCAGGGCCTGGATCTCGTGCTGCGTCAGGTCGAGGAGCTCCTGGCTGCTCAGGGTCGTGCCGGCGTGCGCGGTCATGGTTCCTCCATGCGAACGGCATACGGGTGAGCGCGTGCGTGCGGGAGTGCCGGCGTGGCGCGGGGCGCCACGGTTCTGCTCGTGTCCCGGAGAGTTGCTGCTGCGGCGAGCCGCGGCCCAGGGCACACGGAAGACCGTCACTGATGGACGGTGGGGGAACTGCCTCTACGGATGGAGGCCCAGACGCTCAGCGTCGGCTGCGATGCAATATCGGAAACCGGTTCCAGACATGCATCTCCCCCGTAAACGGACTGCGGTCCGATTGGGGGCGACTCTGCCACATCGCGCGGCGGCGGGACAAGCGATCCGGGGCAGGGCGAGTCGCGGTGACTCGGCCTTCGCCCGGGGGTTCCTGGCCGTAAACTGCCCAGACGCCGCCCGGGCCCCACCGGGACTCCCACGGAGCGAGAACCGAGAGGCCCCCAGGTGCAGCAGGTGCCGCCCGACAGCTGTCCCCTCGACACACGCGAGGCGGCACCGGAGCGGTCGGACGCCGCGCGCAACCGGCTGCGCATTCTGGCCGCGGCCCAGTCGCTGTTCGACCGCCACGGGGTCGAGAGCGTGTCCATGGACCGCATCGCGGCGGAGGCGGGCGTGGGCAAGGGCACGCTGTTCCGCCGGTTCGGCAGCAAGGCGGGGCTGGCGGCCGCCCTGCTCGACACGCAGGACAGCCGGCTCCAGGAGCGCATCCTTTTCGGCCCGCCACCGCTGGGCCCCGACGCCCCGGCCGCCGATCGCGTCCTGGCGTTCTTCGACGCGTACCTGGATCTCCTGGACGACAACCTGGAACTGGTGAGGCTCTCGGAGACGGCCGCGCCGGGCGCACGCTACCGGATAGGTTCGTACGGATTCTGGCGCGTCCACCTGGCGTT
This sequence comes from Streptomyces sp. NPDC055103, assembly GCF_053607625.1. Taxonomy (NCBI): domain Bacteria; kingdom Bacillati; phylum Actinomycetota; class Actinomycetes; order Kitasatosporales; family Streptomycetaceae; genus Streptomyces; species Streptomyces sp. NPDC055103. Next base: position 19,015 of record NZ_JBSGTX010000008.1, on the reverse strand, counting down.
GATGCTCCGCGAGGCCTGTCCGGATCTCGACGCCGACTGCACGGCCCATCTGCTCCTGGCGCCGCTGGACTCTGACCTCCAGCACGCCCTGCGTCAGGGCCGGTTCGACCCCGAACGGATCCGGAGCACCTTGCTCACGCTGGTGAAACGAGTCATCGACCACTGACGCGGCCTCCGGGCGCGGCCCGTGCCGGCATGGCACAGCGCGTCCGGGCATGGCGAGGCGCGTCCGGGCTCGACACGCGTCCAGACTCGACGCGCGTCCAGGCTCGAAGCGCGTCCGGGCTCGAAGCGCGTCCGGGCATGGCGATGGGCCTCGGTGCGGGGTATCACCGCACCGAGGCTCCCGACCGGGACTGTCAGCCCTCCCGGATCGCCTCGAACTCGAGGGACAGCTCGATCTCCTTGGAGACGAGGATGCCGCCGGACTCGAGGACCATGTTCCAGGTCAGGCCCCAGTCCTCGCGGTTGACCTTGCCGTGGGCGGAGAAGACCGTACGGTCGTTGCCCCACGGGTCGCGCGCGTAGCCGAGGTAGTCCACGGCGAGCGTCACCGGGCGGGTGACGTCCTTGATGGTCAGGTCGCCGACGAGCGTGCCGCGCCTGCCGTCCCACGTCACCGAGGTGGAGACGAAGGTGGCCTTCGGATACTTCTCCACGTCGAAGAGGTCCGCGGAGCGCAGGTGCTCGTCGCGCGTGGAGTCACCGCTGTCGACGCTGGCCACGTCGATGACCGCGGTGACCTTGCTGTCCTCGGGCCGCTCGCCGATGACGAGGGTGGCCTCGACCCCGGTGAAGCGCCCGCGGACCTTGGTGAGCATGAAGTGACGCCCGACGAAGCCGACCTCGGCGTGCCCCGGGTCGATCTTCCACGGGCCGGCGGCGGGCAGTTCCACGCCGTCGACGGTACGAGTGGGTGCGGTGGTCATGCCGTGCGCTCCTTCGGTCAGGCGACGGACTCGGTCGGCAGACCGGCCTCGACCCAGTCGTCCTTGCCCTCGTAGTACTCGTACACGTTGGTGTAGCCCAGCTCGACAAGGCGGTCGGCCGCGATGCCGGAGTTGGGGCACGGGCTGTTGGCGCAGTAGACGGCGATCTCCGCTTCCTTGTTCGGGAGCAGGGTCGGCGCCAGCGCGTCCACCTGGTCGTGCGGGACGTTGAGCGCTCCGGGCAGGTGCTTGTCGTTGTAGTACTGCGCCGGCAGCGCCTCGATCACCGTCACCAGGTTCTCGTCGATCTTCTTCTTCAGTTCGTCACGCGAGATCCGCTGAGCCATGGGTGGTCTCCCTCATCAGAAATAGTCCGTGCGTCTGCACACACTCTAATAGTCCGTGCGTGCGCACACAAGCTATACTTCTCGTCATGGTCATGAGAGAGGGTGAGCACCGGGTCGAGGCGTGGCGAGCGCTGCTGCTGGCTCACAACTCCGCCGTGCGTGCGATCGAGAGCGATGTGCAGCGCGACGGCCGCATCCCGCTCACCTGGTACGACGTGCTCCTGGAGCTCCGCGGAGCCGGCGAGCGGGGCCTGCGCATGCAGGAGGTCGCCGAGCGTGTCGTGCTCAGCAGGACCCGGGTGAGCCGCCTCGTCGACGAGATGGCCCGCTCCGGCCTGGTGAGCAAGCAGCCCGACGACACGGACAAGCGCGTCACCTGGGCGGTGATCACCGACGAGGGCCGCTCCGCCCTGCGCGAGACCGCGCCGGTCTACATGCGCGGCATCCGGGAGCACTTCGGCCGGTACCTCACGGACGAGGAGGCCGCCGTGATCACGACGGCGCTCCTGCGCGTGGCGGGCACGGGCGACGACCTCCGCCTGGGCTGACCAGCGCCGCGCCCGCGCGCCCGTTCAGCCGGCCGAGCGCTGGATCTGCTGGGACATGACCAGCCGTACGTTGCGCAGGCGCGCCTCGGCGTTCGTGTGCGCGGCCCTGCTCACGAGCCGCCCACCACCCGCCGCCTTCCAGGACTCCTCCGGGCCCGGCGGTACGGGGTAGGGCAGGCCGGGATACGGCTGCCCGGGGTACGGCTGTCCCGGGTGGGGCTGCGGCACGGGGTGCCCGCCGGGGTACTGCTGCGGGAACGGCGGCATCCCCGGGGGCATCGGCATCGGCGCCTGCCCCTGCTGGGGCGCACCCGGCACCGCCGTGGCCTGGGCCTCTGTCACGAGGACCGTCTCCAGCGCCTCGCCGAACCCGAGCCCGACGGCGTACGCGTCGGCGCGGAACTCGGCCCGCCGGTGCAGCCAGGCGACGAGCAGCGGACCGGCCGCCAGCGGGACGACGAACCACCACATCCCTTCCACGACGGTGAACAGGAAGAGGAACTGGACGATCATGAGCGAAAGGCAGCCGCCGCAGGCGATGCCGGCCCAGTGCTTCGTCCGGAAGAGGAGGAAGAGGAGGGCGAGGACGGCCCGCCCGGCCGCCCGCGCGGGCAGGGCGTACCAGTCGGCCAGCATCGCCGCCCAGGTGTGGCCGCCCACGTGGTGGCCCAGCTCGTGCGCCAGCACCGCGCCCAGACGGGAGTTGGGCAGCCGCTCCATCGCATGCCGGGTGACGGCGACGATGTGCCCGGCGGCGGCGGTCGCGTTCAGCTCGGCGCGCTCCTGGATCCAGAGCTCGTACGTCTCCCGGTTCACACCGGCGCGACGCGTCACCTGCTCCCAGACCACGTCCAGCCGCTGGGCCTCTTCCGGGGTGGGCCTGCGCATCCCGAACAGCCGCCGGGCGATGGCCGCCTCGACCTTGCGATGGAAGACCAACGGCCCGGAGAACAGCCAGAGCACCGGGACGACCAGCGCGAGAACGGGGTTGACCAGGGCGGACAGGAAGGCGACGACACCCAGGCTGACCAGCCCGATGGGCAGGGTCACGAGGAGATGGGACAACGCGGCCCCGTCGATCCCGCGCTGTACGGACTTCACCATCCTGCGGCCCTGGTCCAGGGCCAGGTCGTCATAGCCGTCGACGGGCCCCGAGGCCGGCGGCGGAGGCCCCGCGGGCCGGGGCGGCGGGGGCGGGGACACGGGCGTCACGTCCTCCGCGGCCCTCGGCGCGGGCACCGCCTCGCCGGGGTAGGCGGGCGGGGACGCAGCGCGGACGTCCGCCGGCCGCGCCGCGTCCCGTACGACGGTCCGTACGTCCGCGGGGTACGAGGGCGCCGCGACGCCCGGGGCGTTGGACGGCGGAATCGCGTCCGGGTACGCGGGCGGGGAGGCGGCTGATTCTCGCGGGTACGCCGGGGGCGGTGTTTCCTCCGGGTACGACGGCGGCACGGGCGCCTCGCCTGGGTAGGACGGGGGCGCGTTCTGCTCTCCCGGGTACGGGGGCGGAACCAGCCCTCCCGAAGACGGCGGTGACGGGACCTCCTCCCCCGGATACGCCGGGCGCTCCGGGTACTCCGGGTACTCCGGGTACTCCGGGTACTCCGGGTACTCCGGGTACTCCGGTGGCGGGACGTCCTCGTGGTCGGGCGTGGACATGGCGATGTGTCTCCTGACGGTTGTGCGTGACGAATCGTCGACGGCGGCGGCCCAGCCGTCCCGGCGGACCCCGCGGACTCCCGCGGGGCCCGCCGTCTCAGCCGGCGAGCAGCGCGCCCGGCAGCAGCACCAGCGCCACCGTGAACCCGGCGATGCCCACCCTCAGCCACTCGTACTTGATCGAGACGATCCGGCTGTTCTCCATGAGGGAGGCGACGACGGCCGCCCTGGGAGCACGGTCGGTGTCCCGCAGCGCCTCCTCCAGGACCGACTGCCCTCGACGGGCCGCGCCCCGGATGTCCGCGAAGTGTGTGAGGGGGTCGCCGGGCTGCCAGCCGACCGTGCGGTAGCGGGGGACGACGGCCATGAGGAGGGACGTGAGCGAGACGAGAAAGCAGACGGCTCCGGCCCACCACAGCACTTGGCCCGACACCGAGAGGTCGTTGGGGTGCCAGCCGCGTGCGGCGAGCACGCCGACGAGCGCGGCGGCGGCCATGCCCTGCGCGGCCACCAGGATCGACCCCTTGGTGTCGGCCCGTACGGCCTCCTGCCGCAGCTCGCCCAGGAGCCTTTCGGCCGCGCTCTGCGACAGTCGCTGCGGCTCCGCCCGTACCGGCGCCGGCACGGACCCGGAGCCCGCTTCGGGAGCGGTCGCGCTCATCGCGGGGGCTGCGGGGGCGTGTGGTAGCCGAAGACCGGCCCGTCCTCCGGCGGGGGCGGCGGCGAGGGCTGCGCCGGCCCGGGCCTCTCGACCACGGCCCCCTCGACCGCTGCCCCCTCGTCGTCGGCCTCGTCCACCGCGTCGGCCGCGTCGGCCGCGGGCTGAGGCTGCGCCAAGGACTGCGGCTGCGAGGGGGGCTGCGCCGGGCCCGGGGACAGCTTCGCGCCCAGGACCTCCTTGATGACGTTGGCCGCGAGCCGGCGCGGCTCGTCCATCTGGTGCTCCTCCAGGCCGCCGGGGCCGCCCCCGAGCGCCTGGATCGCGACCGTCAGCTGGTTCTTCATCGCCAGCAACTGGTCCTGGCGCAGGTTCTCCATCACCAGGCGGGCGTCCTCGGGGTGCCGGGCGAGCTGGAAGGCCATCGCCGCCGGGCCGCCGCGCTCCAGGTAGTAGGCGTAGTACTCGATCTTCTTGGCCTCGATCTCCTGGAGCTCCAGCTCCTGCTGTCCGCGCGCGAGAGCGCGCTCGTGGTCGAGGTCCTGCTGCTGGGAGTCGATGCGGTGCTGCTGCCGGCCCTGGACGAGCGCGCGCTCCGCGGCCAGTTCGTCCTCCCGCATGAGCAGGGCGTGGCGCGGTTCGAGCTTCTCGCGCGCGAAGGCGATCTCGCGCATCTGGCGTTCCTGTTCGAGGGCCGCCTCGTCCCGCCGGATCTGGAGACCGCAGCGGACGTCGAGCCCGGCCCGCACACCCAGCGGCCCGGCGGCCTCGATGGCCTTGCGGGCATGGGATTCGGCCGCGGCGCTGTCCTCCATGTCGAAGCCGCGGAGCACGGGCCGGACGGCCTGCTCGACGAGACGCTGGACCATCGCCGGGACGTTCCGCTCGCCGCTCGCCACGAAGGCGGCCGGGTCGAGGACCTGCCAGGTGCAGCTCAGGGACACCTCGAACAGGAAGGCGTCGCGCCGGCTGGCGACGGCGAGGACGGTGGCGGCCTCGTGCCACCCCATGTCCACCTCGTAGACGCTGGTCCAGCGCCGGGTGGCGAGCTCCGTACGGCTCGGCCGGCTCGGCGGCAGATAGGTGTCGAGGCTTCCCTGGGCCGTGGTGAACACGAGGGCGTGGTCGATGCGCGTGGCGCGCAGCGGCTTGAAGCGGGACAGCTCCTGGATCGTGACCACCGGGTCGACGAGTGCGGTGTGGCGGTTCGCGTCCTGCTGCCACTGGGGCGGCTGGCTCATCATGGTGACGTGGCTCCTTGGGACCGTACTGGCGGCGTGCGCCCGAGGGTTCACGCCGGGGACTGATGCCGGGGACGGCGGGTCTACGCCGGAGTACGGGCGTCCGCGTGCGGCACGGGCGCCGTCGGCACGAGGACGAGGGCCCGTAGCCGGAGGGCCACCGCGGGCGGGGCGGAGTCGCCTTCGCCGCGCAGGTTCTCCAGGAGGTAGGCGAGACGCCGGTGGTCCTCGGTGGAGACCGCGAGCAGGGGCAGCAGTCCGGCGAGCGCTGTCTCGGCCCCCCGGTCGTGTTCGGCGGCGCGGACCCAGTGGCGCAGCGTGTTGAGTCCGGACGCGGAGCACACCGGGTCGTTGAGGACTCCGCGCCACAGGGCGGCGAGGGCGTGCCGCAGCACCGCTCCGTACGTTCCGGGCGTCGCGTCGCCGCGCGCGAACAGGTCGAGCAGCAGGGGACGTCCGGTACCGCCGGGTCCGTCCGTGGGGCCGCAGGCGTGGACCGTGGCGCGCAGCACGAAGTCCCTGGTGGTGCCGCGGAGCAGGGGCGGCAGCGCGCCCCACAGACCCGCGACGGCGTCCCAGTCGTCGCGGGCGGCCGCCTCCTGTCCGGCGGCGAGCAGCAGGGCCGCCGCCGACTGGGCGAGGTCGTCGCGCTCGTCCGCCCAGCCGCGCACGGGCGTGACGCGGGTCTCCAGGCCGCGGGCGGCCTCGGTGAGTGCGGCGAGGGCCTCCTGGGGGAAGGCGTCCCCGACGAGGGCGTAGCCGCGGACGGCCGTCCAGCGGAGCCGGTGGTCGGGTGCGACGCACCACTCGGCGAGGATGCGGGAGACGTGCGGGGCGCCCAAGTGGTGGGCGAGAGCCAGGGCGTTGGCGGCGGCGAGGCGGGCGCGCAGCCGGCGGTCCGCCGCCCAGGAACGGATGAGGAGCGCCATGGCCGACGGCAGGTCGGCCTCGGCCATGACGGCGGCGGTGGCGGCGGCGCGGGTACGGACGACGGGCCGGGGGTCGTCGGCGAGACGGCGCAGCCACGCCACGAGCGCGGGCCGTGCGGACGGGTGCCCGGTCCAGACCTCGCGCAGCAGGGTGATGGCGGTGAGCTTGTCCCTGAACTGCACCTTCGTCTGGAGCACCGGGCCCCATTCGGTCTCCTCCGGCTCCTGGTACCGGTCGGCGAGCGCCTGCTCGACGCGCTGGGCGCTGGAGGTGCCGAAGACGGGGATCCGGGCCGGTTCCCCCGGGTTCTCGATGCGCTGGAGGAGGCCGAAGAGGACGTCGCTCAGTTCGGCGGTGAGGGGGTACGGCGCCTCGTCGAAGGTCGCGAGGGCGATGAGGAAGGCCTTGTCGTGGAGGCTGTGGTCCGCGCTGTCGAACCACTCCCTGACCTGGCGTTCGGCGGCGTAGTGGCCGAACGCGCCGAGCTCGGCCAGGGACACCGTGCCGCGCGCGTGGTCGGCGACGCACTCGGCGAAGCGTGCCGTGTCGGCGACCGGCCGGTGGTGTGCGAGGACGGCCTTCACCTCGGCGAGGGCGAGGAGTTCGTCGACGGTCCGCCCGGCCAGGTCCTTGTGCCGGAGGTGTCCGGCGAGCAGGGCTGCGGGCTCGGGCGGCTCCCAGGAGACCGGGCTGACGCTGCCGTGGACGACGGGGTGGGGCCCGACGACGACGACCAGATGGCTGCCGGCGGCGTGAAGCCGCTCGCTGAGGGCGCGGACGTGGTGTTCGCGCAGGGGACGCTCGGCGGTGGTGGTGAAGTCGGCGACGAGGTGGCCGCAGCCTTCGCGGAGTTCTCCGGCGAGCCGGCCGGGCGGGAGCGCCGGGTCGAGGGCCCGGTAGGAACGGGAGCCGACGGCGCGGAGCAGCATGAGGGCGGCTGCCCTGCGGCCCGTGGTGGCGGGACCGGAGAGGATGGCCACGCGGTGTTCCCTGAGCCCGGCGAGGGCGACGGCGAAGGGGCTGCCGGGTTCCCATGGTTCGACGGTCAATGGCGCGTCGCTGTCGCCGGCGGTGGCGTCGTGGTCCTCGCGCTTCTCTCCTGCGGGGTGAACGAAGTTCCGTGCGAGCGCCTCGACTTCGGAGCGGGGGATCTCGCCCGAGCGTTCCTCGGTGTCGCCGCCGAGGTGGTATTCCACCTTGCTGCCGCCGAGGATGACGTCTCCGGTGACGTGGCCGCCGCTGACACCGTGCTGGTCGCCGCCGACCAGCGAACCGCCGACGCGGGCGGAGTGGCCGAACATGATGCCGGGGCTGTGCCGGTAGAGGTCACGGCGGGAGTCCCAGGCGTGCTCGGTCTCGTCGTCCACGCCGCCGGCCGATTCCTCGGCGCCGGCGATCGCGTTGCCGGTCCCGTCCGGCGCCTGTGTCGTGTGCGGGTCGTGCGGGTCGTGCGGGTCCGCCGCGGACCGCTCCGGGTGCGGGCCGGGCCCGTCCGGGCCGGACCGGTGGTCCTGGATTCCGTTCACGACCGGCTCCCGTCGGCGGAGTCGTCCTCGGCGGCGCGGGTGCCGCCGAGCACGACGTCGCCGGTGACCTGGCCGCCGCTCACGCCGTGCTGGTCGCCACCGACGAGGGAGCCGTGGATCACGGGCGCGCCGCCGTGGAAGTGGAAGACGGCCCCGGCGGGCCGCTCCTGCGGAGCCACGGCCTGGGCGGGGGCGGACGCGGAGGCGTAGGCGGCCTCCCTGGTCTCGGTGGCGTCCCTCATCCCGGTCGCCTCCCTCATCTCGGTCGCCTCCGTGGACCCGGTGGCCCCGGCGCCCCCCGGGGCCACGTCGGCCCCCTGCCCCCCGCCCCGGTCCCCCCGGTCCTGCGCCGCACCCAGGTGGATCCAGGCGGGCAGCACACCGTCCTTCACGGTGACGTCCGCGCGCCGGAAGAGGTCGGGCCGTACCCCTCGGTGGCCGTGCCGGACCACGCCCTCGTACACCGGGGCGCTCACCGCGAGGACGCAGTGCTCGTCCCGGCGCTCGGCGAGGGCGGACCGCAGGACGTCCGCGTCGAGCAGCCGGCAGGCCTGGTTGAGGTCGTGTCCGACGAGTCCGCCGGTCGTCCCGGCGTGCGGGTCGTGGGCCACCTCGCCGGACGCGAGGACGATCCTCAGCCGCATCTGGGCGCTGTCCGAGGCGAGCAGGTTGTGCTCGTGGAGCAGCTCGGGGGTGGTCGTGAGCAGTGACCGAAGGAGCACGGTCTTGGCCACGTCCCCGCTGAGCAGCACGATCAGACCGTCACCACGGTCCTCGCGGTACTGCTGGGTCGCCTCGACGCCCGCGGCCTCGAGCGTCTGGTCGACGATCTTGTTGAAGGTGCGCCGCAGGACGGCCTGCACCACGTCGTCACGACGGCTGAACCGTTCGACGTCGAGGAGGAGGATGGTCCGGTTGACAGGCTCGCGCATGGCCGCCTTCCGCTGGAGACGCTGGTGAAACGGCCCCCGCTCGGGGCCTTCTGGACATCAAGAAGATGTCAGGGGCAGGGAGTTCGAGGCGACGGAACCTAGCACACTCGGAATGTGACCGTGTGCACAGAACGAGTCCCGCGCCGGCCGCCGCGGCGGCCGCGGTCAGGCGTTCCCCGAGCGCGCCATCTGCCGGAGTACGTCAGGTCGTACGACGACGAGGCCGCGCCGCCCGGTCCGCACGATGCCCCGGTCCCGCAACTGCTTGAGCAGCCGCGCCACCGCCTCGCGCGAGGCCCCGACCGAGCCGGCGAGCTCGCTCTGGGTGAGCCCGGCGGTGAGCTGGACGCCGTCCTCCGACTCCTCGCCGTGGGTGCGGATCAGTTCGAGGAGGAGCAGGGCGAGCCGCTCCTGCACGGCGAGCGAGGCGAACTGCACGCGCCGCCGGTCGCTGTCGCGCGTACGGTCGGCGGTCAGGGCGAGCAACTTGCGTGCGATGCCCGGGCGTTCGTCGAGAAGGGCGCCGAACCGCTCGGCGTCGACGGCGAGGGACTCGACGGGTTCGAGCGCGATGACGGTCGCGCCGCGCGGCCGCCCGCTGAGCAGGGCCTGCTCGCCGACGATGTCGCCGGGCCCCCGGAGCGCGAGGAGCGCCTCGTATCCGTTGGGAGCCGCCGAGGTCACCTTGGCCCACCCCGAAAGGATGATCAGGACGTGGGTCGAGGGCTCGTGCTCCCGCAGCAGCAGCTGCCGCGCGGGGAAGGAGAGGGGTCTGCCGCTGTGGAAGAGCGCCTGCCGGTCGTCGGTGTCCAAGCGCGCCACGAAGGGGACTTGGTCCTCGAACTGCGTCAACTGATTCTCCCGACTACCTCTTCGGGCCGTACACGACCGGACGATCAGCCGGGACGTTAGCGCATCCCGGCCGCGGCCGTTCGGTGATCACCCGGTTGGTCCGGCCCGCGGTCAGCTCGGGGAGCACCTGGAGCTCCTGCGGCGAAGGTCTGCCCGGCCACCGTGCGGTGTCACCTGGAATTGCCCCCACCGCACGACGCCGGCCAACTGGGCGGCACAGGCTGTCACGCGAGGGGCGGAGCGGACGAGTGGGGGTACGGGTGTGGTCGCCGCGGACGGATCGGTCGTCGAGGAGCCCCGGCCGGCGGTACGCCGCCGGGCGTCCGGATCGTGGTCGCGGCGGAGTCTGCGGCTGTTCCTCCTCCCCGCGCTCGCGACCGTACTGACGGGGCTCACCACGCCGGCGGTGCCGGGCGATCTGCTGCTGCCCTTCGAGCGCGTCGTGGTCCTGGAGGGCAAGATGGCTTCCAAGCGGGACTTCTTCGAGGACGAGGAGGTCCAGCGGATCCTGCTCACGCACCACATCACGGTCCACATCACCAGCTCGGGCTCGCGCGAGGTCGCCGTGCGGGACATCGCCGCCTTCGACTTCGTCTTCCCCTCCGGGCAGCCCGCCGGTGACCTGATCACCGGAGTGCGCGCGGCGGACGGACTGTACGCCAAGGTGCACCGGCCCTTCGTAAGCCCCATCGTCCTCGCGACCTACCGGGAGTACGCCGAGACCCTGCGCGACGCCGGCATCGCCACCCCGCTGCCCTCCGCGGGTGCGGACCGGCCGCTCTGCTACTCGCTGGACATGCGGAAGTTCCTCGACGGCATCGACCGCGGGAAGCGCTGGAACGACCTGGGCATCCGGCGGAACGGGATCGCCAACGCCAACCGGATCGTCGCGCAGAGCCCCGACGCCTGCGGTCCAGTTGCGTGACGTCGAGAGCTTCGTCCTGATCCGGGGCCGGTTCCGCGCGACCCGCGCGGGCGAGGGCTCCACCGTCTCCCTCGCCCCGTACGGAGACCCGGACGACCCCTCCCAGGGGCCCCGCGTCCGCGTCACCTGCACCACGGACGGCCTGCGCAACGACGTCCCCCCGGGCACCTTCTCCGCCCGCTGCCTGGGCAAGGTCCAGGAACGGAACGCGGCCGAAGGGGTCCTGGAAGTCCAGGCGATGGCCATCTTCCACTGAGCCGTGGCCATCACCGGAACTTCCGAAGATCACCGTTTCTTTCGATCGGAGTGGTCGTTGCACCCAAAGATCCATTGGGGTGACTGAGCGTCACCATCGATTCGAAAGTGCGTGCCCTCCGTGAGTGTCATCTCCGAGAACCCGTGGCTTCCCCCTGAACGTTCCGTGGCGACCCGGCCCGGTGCCCGGCTCTTCTGCCTCCCGCACGGCGGAGCGGACGGGTCGGTCTTCCGGTCCTGGCACGGCCTCGTGGGCCCCGGGATCGAGGTCGTGCCCGTCCAGTTGCCGGGGCGCGGGATCCGGATCGCCGAGCCCGCCGAGACCTCGCTGCTCCGGCTCGGCGAGCAGCTCGCCGGGCCGATCGCCCACCGCGCCGACGACCTTCCCTATGTGCTGTTCGGCCACAGCATGGGCGCCCTGCTCGCCTACGAACTCGGCCTCGCCCTCCAGGACGGCCCCCGCCCACCGGCTGCCGTGGTCGTGTCCGGCAGCGTCCCTCCGCACGTGCCCCGCGGCACCCCCGCGATGCATCTGCTCCCGGACGAGGAGTTCCTCTCCCGGCTCGGCGCGCTGGGCGGTATCCCTCCGGAGCTGCTCGCCGAGGAGGAGTGGCTGGAGCTCTTCCTGCCAGTGCTGCGCGCCGACTTCGAGGCGGCCGAGACCTACCGGACCCACGGCACGCTGTCGCCCGGTGTGCGTCTGATCGCCCTCGGCGGCTCAGACGACCCGGCGGCCCCTCCCGCCGACGTCGAACGCTGGCGGGAGCTGGGCACCGACGTGACGGTCCGGATCATCGCCGGTGGCCACTTCTTCCCCTTCGAGTCGACCGACGAGGTCCTCGCCCTCGTGTCGGCCGCCTGCCGGGCCCGCTGACCCGCGCCCTCCTCTCCCTTTCCTTACGGACATCGTGATCAAGGACCGTCTTTTCATGAGCAAGAAGTCTTTACGACAGGGACGCTACGGCGTCGACGCCCCGGGCTGGCTGCTGGCGTTCGGCGCCGGTGTCGTGGCACCTCTCGCGGCGGTCGCCGCGGGAGGCCCCCGCGGGCTGCTGCGGATCCCGCCGGTGACGGCCGTCGCGGGAGGGCTGTTCCTGCACGCCTCCGTCCGAGGCAAGTTCCTCGTCTGGGAGGAGCAGTTGGACGCGCTCGACCTCCAGGGCGACGAGCAGGTCCTGGACCTGGGCTGCGGACGCGGAGCGGTGCTGACCGCCGTGGCGCGCCGGGTGCCGAAGGGGCGGGTCACCGGGGTCGACATCTGGCGCTCGGTCGACCAGTCCGGCAACGACCAGCGGACCGCCGTCGCCAACGCCGAAGCCGAACAGGTCGCCGACCGGGTGGAGTTCGTCACCGCGGACATGCGGCGACTGCCCGTCATGGACGAGCGTTTCGACGTCGTGCTGTCCAGCATGGCGATCCACAACATCACCAGCGCCCAGGGCCGCGAGGAGGCCGTACGCGAGGCGTACCGGGTGCTCAGGCCCGGTGGCCGGCTGCTCATCGCCGACATCCTCCACACCCGCCGTTACGTCGAGATCCTGCGCGCGGCCGGCGCCGTCAACACCACCCGCACCGACGCCGGCCCCCGGATGTGGTGGAGCGGGCCCTGGGTCCGGACCCTGCTGGTGAGCGCGGAGAAGCCCGCCGGGCACCCCGGTGACGGCGAACGAGACCCGGAGGACCAGGCATGAACCTCTCCGTACCCTTCCCCGGGGCATACGGCCGACGGCCGAGCAGCTTCGTCGACCTGCTGCGGGCACGGGCCACGCGGCAGCCGGACCGCCTCGCGTACGTCTTCCTCGACAGCCACGGCGAGGAGGAGTCCCGCCTGACCTACGCGCAACTCGACCACCGGGCACGGGTGGTGGCGGCAAGCCTCCAGGAGGAGGGCAAGACCGGCGACCGGGTGCTGATCCTGCACCAGCCGGGCGCCGGCTACCTGAGCGCGTACTTCGGCTGCCTGTACGCGGGGGCGATCGCCGTCCCCTGCTACCCGCCGAACTCCCGCAACCTGGCCCGGCTCAGGGCCGTCGCCGCGGACGCGGCCCCCACCGCCGCCCTGACCGGTGACCGGATCCCGGCCCGTGTGCGCGAGCAGCTCCTCGACGCAGCCGAGCTGCGGGAGGTCGCCTGGCTGCCGGCCGGCGCTCTCACCGTCGACGCCGAGGAGTGGAGGGATCCGCTCGTCGGCACCGACTCCCTCGCGTTCCTGCAGTACACCTCGGGCAGCACCGCCGCGCCGAAGGGCGTGATGGTCTCGCACGGCAACCTGCTGCACAACTCCGCCCAGATCCAGGCGCGCACCCGGACCTCCGAGGACTCCGTCGTCGTGAGCTGGCTGCCGCCGTACCACGACATGGGGCTCATCGGCGGCATCCTGCAACCCCTCGTCTCCGGGTGCCCCGGCGTCCTGATGGCGCCGGGCACGTTCGTCCTCGATCCCCTCCAGTGGCTGCGCGCGATCTCCGCCCACGGTGCCACGACCTCCCCGACGCCCCCCTTCGCCCTGGACCTGTGCGTCGAGCGGGTCGATCCCGCCGACCACGAGCCCCTGGACCTGAGCACGCTGGGCACCGTCATCGTCGGCGCGGAGCCCGTACGGTCCGCGACGCTGGACCGGTTCGCCGAGCACTTCGCTCCCTGGGGGCTGCGTAGGGAGGCGCTGCGGCCCAGCTTCGGTCTCGCCGAGGGCACCCTGATGGTGTCCTGCGGGGAGCACCTCAGCCGCTCGTCCGCCGTCACGGTCGACGCGCCCGCCCTGGAGGCGCACCACGTCGTCCCCGGCGCCGCCGACGCCGGGCCCGGACGCAGCCGGGACGTCACCGGCTGCGGCTCCGCCGTCGACGGGCAGCGGCTGCTCGTCGTCGATCCGGCCACCGCGGCCGTCCTCGGCCCCGAGCGGGTCGGTGAGATCTGGGTGGGCGGCCCGAACGTCGCCCGCGGGTACTGGGGGCGGCCGGAGGAGAGCGCGGCGACCTTCGAGGCGGAACTCGCCACTGGAGAAGGACCGTTCCTCCGGACCGGGGATCTCGGTTTCCTGCGGGACGGCGAGCTGTTCGTCACCGGCCGCAGCAAGGACCTGATCATCGTCAGGGGCCGCAACCTCTACCCGCAGGACATCGAACGCTGCGCGGAGCGCGGCCATCCGGCGCTGCAGGCGAACACCTCGGCCGCCGTCACCGTCGACGACGACGGGACGGAGCGCCTGGTGATCGTCGCCGAGCTCCGGCGCGGGGCGGCACCGCCGCCCATGGCCGAGGTCGCTCGGGACCTCGGCCGGGCGATCGCCGCGGAGTTCGACGTCCGCCTCCACGGCCTGGTCCTCGTGCGTACCGGCACCGTCCCCAAGACCTCCAGCGGCAAGATCCAGCGCCGGGCCACCCGGCAGGCGCTCCTCGACGGCACCCTCACCGTCGTCGGCGAGTGGACCACCGGTACGGGCACGAGCCCGGCACCGCCCCCGGCCAATCGCGGACAGGGCGCCGTGGAGGCCTATCTGAGCCGTCTGGTGGCGACCCTGGTCACGGACGGCTCGGCCGCACCCGACCGGGATCGCCCACTGCTGGATCTGGGTCTGGACTCGCTGGCCACGCTGCGGCTCGTCGGCGGGATCGAGCGCGACCTGGGCGTGGACGTCTCCGACGCCGTGTTCGACGGCGATCCGACCCTCACCGCGCTCGCGGCCACCGTCCTCCAGCGGTGCCCGTCGGGGCTCCCCCTCACCGACGAGGGCCTGGTGGTCCCGGCCGGGACGTCACGCGTCGCGACAGCGGGGACGGCGCTCTCGTCGACCGCCGAACCCGCGAGTGCCCGACCCGCGGCCGACGGACCCGACGCGGCCGCCGCCCACGCCCCCTTCCCGCAGACGGACACCCAACAGGCCTACTGCCTCGGCCGTACCGGCGCGTTCGAGCTGGGGAACGTCTCCACCCACGTCTATCTGGAGTTCGACGCCCCCGCTCTCGACCTGCCCCGCTTCGAGCACGCCTGGCGGCGGGTGATCGACCGGCACGAGATGCTGCGGGCCGTCATGCTGCCCGACAGCAACGAGCAGCGGATCCTCGCCGACTTCCCCCCGTACGAGATCGGGGTCACCGACCTGCGCGGACGGGAGCCGCACGAGGCGGAGGCGGAGCTGGCGGCCACCCGGGACCGGCTGTCGCACGAGGTCCGTCCGGCCGACCGGTGGCCGCTGTTCGAGGTCGCGGCCACCCGGCTGGACGACGGTCTCCGTATCCACCTCAGCGTGGATTCGCTGATCGCGGACTTCTCCTCCGGGCGACTGCTCCTCGACGACCTGTCCCGCTTCTACGAAGAACCGGACGCCCGGCCGGCGGCGCCGGAGAAGAGCTTCCGCGACCACGTGCGCGCCGAGGCGGACCGTCGCGAAGGGGCCTCGTACCGGCGCTCGCGCGACTACTGGTGGAGCAGGCTGCCGCAGCTGCCCCCGGCGCCACAGCTCCCGGCCGCCGCCCGCGCCGGGTCGGTCGACCGGCCGCGGTTCACCCGGCGGGAGACGACCCTGCCCGCCGAACTGTGGCAGCGCCTCAAGGAACGGGCCGGCCGGGCCGGGCTCACCCCGACCGGACTGCTGCTCGCCGTCTACGCCGAGACCGTGGCCGCCTGGAGCGCCGGTCGGCACTTCACGCTCAACGTGCCGCGCCTCACCCGGCCCGTGCACGACCCCGGCTTCCACGAGGTGTTCGGGCAGTTCGCCTCCTTCACCCTGCTGGAGGTCGACTTCCGCGCCGACTCCTCCTTCCTGGAGCGGGCGCGCGGGCTCCAGCGGCAGCTCAGGTCGGACCTGCGGCACCAGGACGTCAGCGGCGTCGAGGTGCTGCGCGAGCTGATGCGGCTCCAGGGCGGGTTCGACCAGGCGCTCATGCCGGTCGTCATGACCAGCAACCTCGCCTTCGCCACCGCGGCGAGGACCCCGCTGGAGAAGCTCCTCGAACCGGTCTTCGCCGTCTCGCAGACCCCGCAGGTCTCCCTCGACGAGCAGGTCCACGAGGAGGAGGGAGCGCTGCTCCTGAACTGGGACGCCGTCGACGAGCTCTTCCCCGCCGGACTGCTCGACGACATGTTCGCCGCGCACACGGACCTGCTGCACCGGCTCGCGACCGACGAGGACAGCTGGTCGTGGAGTGGGCCGCTCGCCCTGCCCCCGGCGCAGGCCGAGCGGCGCCGGAGGAGCGCGGGCCCGACCCGCGCCGTACCGGAGATCCAGGTGCAGCAGCTCTTCGAGCGGCAGGTGGCCGACCGCCCAGACGCCCCCGCGGTGATCGCCCCGGACCGGACGCTGTCCTACGCCGAACTCGACGCCGCCGCCCGGCAGGTGGCCGGCCGGCTCCGCGCGCACGGCGCACGGCCCGGCCGGCTGGTCGCCATCGTCATGGACAAGGGCTGGGAGCAGATCGCCGCCGCCTACGCGGTGCTCTTCTCGGGCGCCGCGTACCTGCCGGTCGACCCGGAACTGCCCGGCGCGCGACTGCGCCGGCTGCTCGACAGGGGCGAGGTCGACCTCGTCCTCACCCAGTCGTGGCTCGACGACACGCTGGACTGGCCGGCCGGACCGCTGCGGCTGTCCCTGGACCGGCCGCTGCCCGCCGTGACCGGCGCACCGCTCCCCTCCGGCGGCAGCCCGGCCGACCTCGTCTACACGATGTTCACCTCCGGCTCGACGGGCGAGCCGAAGGGCGTGATGGTCAGCCACCGCGCGCTGGTCAACTGCCTGGTGCAGACGATCGAGACGTACCGGATCGCCGAGGGCGACCGCTGTCTCGCGGTGACCGCGCTCCACCACGACCTGTCCGCCTTCGACGTCTTCGGCGTGCTCGGCGCGGGCGGCACGGTGGTCGTACCGGCCGCCGCCGACCGCCGTGACCCGGCGCACTGGACGGAGCTGATCGCCACCCACCGGATCACGGTCTGGAACTCGGTGCCGGCGATGATGGAGATGCTCCTGGAGAGCACGGCCGGAGACGACCGCCTCGCCTCGCTCCGGCTGGCGATCCTCGGCGGCGACTGGATCCCCCTGACGGTGCCGCCCCGGCTCGCGGCGGCGGCGCCCGGCATCGAGCTGGTCTCCATCGGCGGCCCGACCGAGACGACCGTGTGGAGCATCTGGTACCCCGTCGCCGAGGTCGATCCGGCCTGGCGGAGCATCCCGTACGGCACGCCCCTCGCCAACGTCCGCTACTACGTGCTCGACGAGCGCCTCCAGGAATGCCCGGAGTGGGTCACCGGCGAGATGTACGTCTCCGGCGCGTGCCTCGCCGACGGCTACTGGCGCGACCCCGAGCGCACCGCGGCGGTGTTCGTCGCCCACCCCGGCTCCGGGGAGCGGATGTACCGCACCGGGGATCTCGGCAGGTGGCGGCCCGACGGCACCGTCGAGTTCATGGGCCGGGCCGATTTCCAGGTCAAGATCCGCGGTCAGCGCGTCGAACTCGGCGAGATCGAGGCGGCGCTGCTCGCGCACCCCGCCGTCGCCTCGGCCGTCGTCACCGCGACCGGCCGGCCCGACAGGCCCGGCCACGACGGCCTGGTCGCCTACGTCGTCGCCGAGTCGCCGGCCGGCGCCGCGCTGCCGGACACGGCGGAGATCGAGGAGGCCCGCCGCGACGGCGTCACCGTGCTCGACCCCTTGGGCCGGGCCGCGTTCAAGCTCGCCCGGCACGGCCTGCGCCGGGAACCCGACCGGCCGCGGGTCGCCCTCCCGAAGGTGCCGGAGGAGCCGTCGCGGCGACGCAGCGAGCGGGCGTTCGTCGCCGAACCGATCGGCCTCGCCGACCTGGCCGACTGCCTGGACGTCCTGCGCCAGGACGAGGTGGACGGCCTCCCCAGGTGCCGCTATCCGTCCGGCGGCGGCCTCTACCCGGTCCAGACGTATCTGCACGTCAAGGCCGGTGCGGTGGCCGGCCTCCCGGCGGGCACGTACTACCACGACCCGCGGGAGAACGCGCTGGTCACTCTCGACGAGGGTGCGACGCTCGATGCCGGGATCCACGCCGCGCACAACCGGGCCGTCTTCGAGGACGCCGGCTTCAGCGTGTTCCTCGTCGCCGACCTCGACGCGATCGAGCCCCTGTACGGCTCGATCGCCCGCGACCTGTGCCTGCTGGAAGCCGGGTACATGGGCCAGCTCCTGATGGAGCGGGCGGCGCGCACCGACATCGGCCTCTGCCCGATCGGCGCGCTCTCCTTCGACCCGGTCAGGCCGCTGCTCGCCCTGGGCGAGCGTCACATGCTGGTGCACTCCCTGCTCGGCGGCCACGTCGACCGCGACGCCCCCACCCGAGCGGCCGGGCCCGCCGTGCCGCTCCCCGAGCGGCTCCGGGGGTGGCTCGGCGACCGGCTGCCCGCGCACATGGTGCCCGAGCGCGTGGTGACCCTGGACAGGTGGCCGCTCAGCGCCAACGGCAAGATCGACCGGCGCGCTCTGCCCGCCCCCCGGCAGACCGACGACACACCCGGGTTCGTCGCGCCGCGCACCCCGACCGAGGAACGGCTCGCCGCCCTCTGGTGCGAGGTCCTGAACCTGCCCCGAGTCGGGGTCCGCGACAACTTCTTCGAGCTCGGCGGCAACTCCCTGGCCGCGACGCGGCTGGTCGCCCGGATCCGCGACGGCTTCCGGGTGGCGATCGGCCTGCGGGAGATGTTCACCGCCCGCACGGTCGAGGACCTCGCGGCCACGATCGACCGGCTCGTCGACAGCACGAACAGCTAGCTTGACTCTGTCGGGGATCTTGGAGTCGCCGAGGTCAGGCGCCCAGGGTGCGCCAGGACTTCGGCCGGGGGATCTCGTGCTGATCGAGGTAGGTCTGGAAGGCGGTCGGTCGGCGTGGCCGGGGTGCTTCCTCGGTCGGTGGGAGACCGCTGAGGCGCTCGATGTTGATGGCGATGGCGGTCAGGACGTGCTGGACATGAGCCTTGCTCTGGCCTCGGTAGCGGCAGCGGCGCATGCCGTGGCCGTGGGCGAACTCGTTGACCGTTCCCTCCACTCCGGAGCGGACCGCGTAGCGGGTCTTCCACTCGGGTGTCTGCTGCTCGGCACGGACGCGGAGTTGCAGGTC
This sequence comes from Streptomyces sp. NPDC055103, assembly GCF_053607625.1. NCBI lineage: Bacteria > Bacillati > Actinomycetota > Actinomycetes > Kitasatosporales > Streptomycetaceae > Streptomyces > Streptomyces sp. NPDC055103. Next base: position 138 of record NZ_JBSGTX010000008.1, on the reverse strand, counting down.
GCGGAGTTCTCGTGGGGGAAAGCCGACGGTGCGGTGGCGTTCACGGGAGGTGGTGCACTGGGCGCGGGCCGGGCAGGGGTGGCACTGGCTCTTGGTGAACCGGGCCACGATCAGCGGGGCCGCGGTGGGCGAGGAGGT
>NZ_JBSGTX010000007.1:118193-180946 GCF_053607625.1 Streptomyces sp. NPDC055103 | reverse complement strand
CCCCCTCCACTGAGGAGGGGGACCCCGGCTGTCTTCGTCCGTCCCGTCCATTCGTTTTAGGTTCGACCCATGGCTCGTGTCTCCCAGGAACACCTCGACGCCCGGCGGCGGCAGATCCTCGACGGCGCGGCGCGCTGCTTCGCCCGCAACGGCTTCCACGCGACCTCGATGCAGGACGTACTGACCGAGGTGGGTCTCTCGGCCGGCGCGGTCTACCGGTACTTCCGCGGCAAGGACGAACTCATCGGGGCCATCGCCACCGAGGCCTTCGCCGGCATCCGGAGCGCGTTCGAGGAGGCGTCCAGGGCCACCCCGCCCCCCACCCCCGACGTCCTGCTCGGGGCGGTGCTCCGGCTCTTCCTCGAAGAGCGGATCGAGGGCGCCGACCGGCAGGCCTTCGCGCGCCTGATCATCCAGGTGTGGACGGAGACCCTGCGGAACGAGGAGCTGGCGAAGACCCTCGCGGAGGGCTACCACGGGATGCGTGTCGCGTGGACGGAGCTGGTCACGGCCTACCGCGAGAGCGGACTGCTGCACGCCGACGTCCCCGCCGACCACGTGGCCAGGACCCTCATCGCCGTCGCCCGGGGCTTCATCGCCCAGCAGGCCCTCTTCGGGGACGTCGCCGTCGACATCCTGGAGGACGGGCTCCGGGGGTTGATGTCCATGACCGTCGATCCGATCGGATGATCATGGAAACGCAAAGCCGGAGTTAACGCGCCGGAAAAACTTCCGCCCTAACGTGCAATGTCTGGCCGCGTGCCGCTTCTCCGCAGCTCAACAAGGTGTTGACGCTGGGTAGGGTCCGCAGCTGTCCGGGTCCCGTCCCGGTCGACGACTGTGAGGTGGAAGAGTGCAACTGAGCCCGCACGAACAGGAACGCCTGCTCATTCACGTCGCCGCCGATGTGGCGGAGAAGCGCCGGGCGCGGGGTGTGAGGCTCAATCACCCCGAGGCCGTCGCCCTGCTCACCTCCCACATCCTGGAAGGTGCCCGGGACGGCCGTACGGTCGCGGAGCTCATGGCCTCCGGCCGCAAGGTGCTCTCCCGCGCGGACGTCATGGAGGGCATCCCCGAGATGATCCACGACGTCCAGGTCGAGGCCACCTTCCCGGACGGAACCAAGCTCGTCACCGTCCACGACCCCATCATCTGAGGGGGCGAGCCGATGATCCCCGGAGAGATCCTGTACGCGGACGAGCCCGTCGCCCTCAACGAGGGCCGCCCCGTCACCCGCGTGACCGTGCTCAACGCCGCCGACCGGCCCGTCCAGGTCGGCTCCCACTACCACTTCGCCGAGGTGAACCCCGGCCTGGAGTTCGACCGGGCCGCCGCGCGCGGGCAGCGCCTCCACATCGCCGCGGGGACCGCCGTCCGCTTCGAGCCCGGCATCCCCGTCGAGGTCGAACTCGTCCCGCTCACGGGCCGCCGGATCGTCCCCGGCCTGCGCGGCGAGACCGCGGGGCCCCTCGACGTCTCCACCGAAGCCACCGGTCCGAACGGAGGCCTCCGTGCCTGACCTGCACCGCGCCGTCTACGCCGACCTGTTCGGCCCCACGACCGGCGACCGCGTCCGGCTCGCCGACACCGACCTCCTCGTCGAGATCGAGGAGGACCGCAGCGGCGGCCCCGGCCGCGCCGGTGACGAGGCCGTCTTCGGCGGCGGCAAGGTCGTCCGCGAGTCCATGGGCCAGTCCCGCACCACCCGCGCCGAAGGCGCCCCCGACACCGTGATCACCGGAGCCGTGATCATCGACCACTGGGGCATCGTCAAGGCCGACATCGGCATCCGGGACGGCCGGATCACCGGCATCGGCAAGGCCGGCAACCCCGACACCATGGACGGTGTCCACCCCGACCTCGTGATCGGTCCCGAGACCGAGATCATCGTCGGCAACGGCCGGATCGTCACGGCCGGCGCCGTCGACACCCACGTCCACTTCATCTCCCCGACCGTCGTCGAGCAGGCGCTCGCCACCGGCGTCACCACGCTCGTCGGCGGCGGCACCGGACCGGCCGAGGGCACCAAGGCCACCACCGTCACGCCCGGCCCCTGGCACCTGGCCCGGATGTTCGAGGCGCTCGACACCTTCCCCGTCAACATCGGTCTCCTCGGCAAGGGCAACACCATGTCCCGGGAGGCCATGCACTCCCAGCTCAGGGGCGGCGCCCTCGGGTTCAAGATCCACGAGGACTGGGGCGCGACCCCTGCCGTCATCGACGCCTGTCTCGGCGTCTGCGAGGAGACGGGCGCCCAACTCGCCATCCACACGGACACCTTGAACGAAGCAGGCTTCGTCGACGACACCCTCGCCGCCATCGCGGGCCGGACCGTTCACGCGTACCACACGGAGGGCGCAGGCGGCGGGCACGCTCCCGACATCATCACGGTCGTCTCGGAGCCGTACATCCTGCCCAGCTCCACCAACCCGACCCGCCCGCACACCGTCAACACCATCGACGAACACCTCGACATGCTGATGGTCTGCCACCACCTCAACCCGGCCGTCCCCGAGGACCTCGCCTTCGCCGAATCCCGCATCCGGCCCTCCACGATCGCCGCCGAGGACGTCCTCCACGACCTGGGCGCCATCTCGATCATCTCCTCCGACGCCCAGGCCATGGGCCGCGTCGGCGAGGTGATCATGCGGACCTGGCAGACCGCCCACGTGATGAAGAAGCGGCGCGGCGCCCTGCCCGGCGACGGCCGCGCCGACAACCACCGGGCCCGCCGCTACGTCGCCAAGTACACGATCAACCCGGCCGTCGCCCAGGGCATGGACCACCTCATCGGCTCCGTCGAGACGGGCAAGCTCGCCGACCTCGTCCTCTGGGAACCCGCCTTCTTCGGCGTCAAGCCGCTCTCCGTCATCAAGGGGGGTCAGATCGCCTACGCGCAGATGGGCGACGCCAACGCCTCCATCCCCACCCCGCAACCCGTCCTGCCCCGCCCGATGTTCGGCGCGCTCGGCCGGGCGGCGGCGGCCGGCTCCGTCAACTTCACCGCCCGGGCGGCGATCGAGGACGACCTGCCCCAGCGGCTGGGTCTGCACAAGGAGTTCGTCGCGATCGGCGACACCCGGCGGGTCACCAAGGCGGACATGCGGGAGAACGACGCACTGCCCCGGGTCGAGGTCGACGCCGACACCTTCTCGGTGACCATCGGCGGAGATCCGGTCGAGCCGGCACCCGCCGCCGAACTGCCCATGGCTCAGCGCTACTTCCTCTTCTGAGGGCGCGGAAACGATGGCACGCTCCGCACTCCTCGTGCTCGCCGACGGCCGCTTCCCCGCCGGCGGGCACGCCCACTCCGGCGGCGCCGAGGCCGCGGTCAAGGCCGGCCGCATCAAGGACGCCGCCGATCTGGAGGCCTTCTGCCGGGGCCGGCTTCACACCACCGGCCTCACCTCGGCGGGCCTCGCCGCGGCCGCCGCCCACGGCCTCGACCCGTACGAGCTCGACGCGGCCGCCGACGCCCGTACGCCCTCACCCGCCCTGCGCGCCGCCGCCCGCAGGCTCGGCCGCCAGCTGCTGCGGGCCGCCCGCGCCGCCTGGCCGAGCCCCGAACTCGCCGCGCTCGCGACGGCCTTCCCGCGCGGCGCCCATCAGCCCGTCGTCCTCGGCGTCACCGCCCGGGCCGCCGGACTCGGCCCCGAGGACGCCGCCCACTGCGTCGCGTACGAGACGGTCGGCGGCCCCGCCACCGCCGCCGTACGCCTCCTCAGCCTCGACCCCTACCAGGCGACCGCCGTCCTCGCCCGCCTCGCGCCCGACATGGACCAGGTCGTCGAACGCGCCACGGCCGCCGCACGCCAGGGCGTCGCGGCCCTGCCCGCCGCCTCCGCGCCGCTGCTCGACCTCACCGCCGAACAGCACGCGACCTGGCCCGTCCGTCTCTTCGCCTCGTAACCGCTCCGACAGGAGAGCCATGCACCTCGACCACGGCCACACCCACCACGGAGCCGTCTCCGCCGACGCCCACCGCCCCGACGGCACCCGCCGCGCCCTGCGCATCGGCCTCGGCGGACCGGTCGGCTCCGGTAAGACCGCCACCGTCGCCGCGCTCTGCCGGGTCCTGCGGGACACCCTCTCGATCGCCGTCGTCACCAACGACATCTACACCCGCGAGGACGCCGAGTTCCTCCTCCGCAACGCCGTCCTGCCGCCCGAGCGCATCCAGGCCGTCGAGACCGGCGCCTGCCCGCACACCGCCATCCGCGACGACATCTCCGCCAACCTCGAAGCCGTCGAGGAGCTGGAGGAGACGGTCGGCCCGCTCGACCTCATCCTGGTCGAGTCCGGCGGCGACAACCTCACCGCCACCTTCTCCAAGGGGCTCGTCGACGCCCAGATCTTCGTCATCGACGTCGCCGGCGGCGACGACATCCCCCGCAAGGGCGGCCCCGGCGTCACCACCGCCGACCTCCTCGTCGTCAACAAGACCGACCTCGCCCCCCATGTGGGCTCCGACCTGGAACGGATGGCCCGCGACGCGAAGGAGCAGCGCGGCGAGCTGCCCGTCGCCTTCACCTCCCTCCGCGCCGAGAACGGCGTCGGGCCCGTCGCCGACTGGGTCCGCGCCCAGCTCGGCGCCTGGACCGCGGCCGGGACGCGGACCGCGTGAGCCTGCGCGCCACCGCACGGATCGCGGCCGCGGCCGACGGCGGGCTGCCGCTCCTGGAGAGCGACGGCCCCCTCGCCCTGCGCCGCACCAGGGCCGTCGACGGCTGGACCCGGGTCACCGTCGTCGGGGCGATGAGCGCCCCGCTCGGCGGTGACCGGCTCGCGATCGAGACCGAGGTACGCGACGGGGCCCGTCTCCTCGTCGACTCGGCCGCCGCCACGCTCGCCCTGCCGGGCCGGAGCGCCGAGCCCGCCACGTACGACCTCCGGATCGACGTGGGGGAGGAGGCGGTCCTGCGCTGGCTGCCCGAGCAGCTCGTCTCCGCCCAGGGCTCCGACCTGCGGATGCGCACCACCGTCGACCTCGCCGCCACGGCACGGCTCGTCCTGCGCGAGGAGCAGGTCCTCGGCAGGCACGGCGAAGCACCCGGCACCCTCGTCACCCGCCTGACCGTCCGTCGCGCCGGACGGCCCCTCCTCGACCAGGAGCTGGCGTACGGACCGGGGGCCCCCGGCGGCTGGGACGGCGGCGCGGTCCTCGGCGGCCACCGGGCGACCGGCCAACTCCTCGTCGTCGACCCCGACCTGACCGACAAACCGGTAGAAACGCGACTCCTCGGAGAGGGTGCCGTGATCGCCCCGCTCGCCGGCCCCGCGGCCCTCGTCACCGCCGTCGCCCCCGACGCCCTCGCACTGCGGCGCCTCCTCGACGCGGCCCTGGCCGAACTCGCCCCGCTCTGAGGCGGGTCCGGGACGTCACCGCTCAGCGGTACACCGTTCACCGGTTATTGGTTCGGCAAAGAAACGCGTGTTCGCCCTTACTTCGGGAGTCTCCGGGGGGACAAGATCGACCGGACAACCCGACACCCGGGGCTGCCACGGGGGCAGCGCCCACTCTGGGGGAGACACGTGAGACGTACGGCAATGCTCGGCTCGGCCGGCACCCTGATAGCGGGCACCCTCGTCGTGGGCGCGCTCGCGGCCCCGGCGGCCAACGCCGACAGCGTCCGGCACCTGCGCGACGCGGAATCGATCGGCGTCGCCGTCGCCGCGGCCCGGGCCGCCCAGACGGGCATCGACTGGCAGGACTGCCAGGCCGACTGGGGCCTGGAGAAGCCGATCCAGTGCGGCTGGGTCACCGTCCCGGTCGACTACGCCAAGCCCGACGGCAAGAAGATCAAGATCGCGGTCGACCGCGTCAGGTCCACCGGCACCCCGGCCGAGCGCCAGGGCGCCCTGCTCTACAACCCCGGCGGCCCCGGCGGCTCCGGCCTCCGCTTCCCCCGCCGCGTCACCACCAAGAACGCGATCTGGGCGAACACCGCCAAGGCCTACGACTTCGTCGGCTTCGACCCCCGAGGCGTGGGCAAGTCCGCCCCCATCTCCTGCGTCGACCCGACCGAGTTCGTCAAGGGACCCAAGCTCGACCCGGTTCCCGACACCGAGGCCGACAAGCAGGCGCAGCGCAAGCTCGCCGCCGAGTACGCCAAGGGCTGCGCCGAGAAGAGCGGCGACATGCTGCCCTTCATGACCACGCCCAACACCGCGCGCGACCTCGACGTCGTCCGCGCCGCGCTCGGCGAGAAGAAGCTGAACTTCGTCGGCGTCTCGTACGGCACGTACCTCGGCGCGGTCTACGGCACCCTGTTCCCGACGCACGTCCGCCGCATGGTCGTGGACAGCGTTGTCAACCCGTCGAAGCGCTCGATCTGGTACGGCGCCAACCTCGGCCAGGACATCGCCTTCGAGGGCCGGCTCACGGACTGGATGACCTGGGTCGCCCAGAACGACGCCACCTACCACCTCGGCGACACCCTGCCGGAGGTCCGGCAGCAGTGGGAGACCCTGCGCGCCGCCGCCAAGAAGGAGCCCCTGGGCGGCAAGGCCGGACCGGCCGAGCTCATCGGCTTCTTCCAGAACGCCCCGTACTACGACTCCATGTGGGCCCCGGTCGCCGAGGCCTGGAGCGCGTACGCCGCGGGTGACCCGCAGCCGCTGATCGAGTCGGCCGCCGCGGACCTCACGGACACCGCCGGCAACATCGCCTCGGAGAACGGCAACGCCGTCTACACCGCGGTCGAGTGCGCCGACGCGCCGTGGCCGACCAGCTGGAAGAAGTGGGACCGGGACAACTCCCGCCTCCACGAGCGGTACCCGTTCATGACCTGGGCCAACGCGTGGATGAACCTGCCCTGCGCGACCTGGTCCGCCCCGCGCCAGCGCCCGACCGACGTGAAGACGAACAAGGGCCTGCCGCCCGTGCTCATCGTCCAGTCCGAGCGCGACGCCGCCACGCCGTACGCCGGCGCGGTCGAACTGCACAAGCGCTTCAAGGACTCGCGCCTGATCACGGAGAAGGGCGCCGGCTCGCACGGCGTCACCGGCCTGCTCAACCCGTGCGTCAACAGCAAGGTCGAGGCCTACCTGCTGACCGGCAAGCTGGACGCCACGGACCAGACGTGCGCACCGCACGCCACCCCGAAGCCGTAACAGCCCGCGCGAAGCGATGAGAAGAGGGGCGGCCGTCCGACGGCCGCCCCTCTTCCCCGTCCGTCAGCTCCGGGCCTTCAGCCAGGCGTCCTCCGCCGCGTAGTCGAACAGGTCCACGCCGTACTTCGCGAGCCCCGTGAAGGCCTCCCGCCACTCCCGGTCGCCCAGGTGCCCCGTCAGCCACTCCACCGTCTCCGGCAGCGTCTCGGCGTACGACACCACCGGCCGGTACCCCAACTCCCGCTCGGCCGCCGACATGTCGTAGACGATCGGATGCGGCCCGCTCCACGGAGTGGCCCCCACCGTGCCGTCCGGCTCCCCGTCCAACAGCACCGTCTCCATCGTCACCCCCATCACCGCGTCGATCGCCGCCCCGATCTCCGCCACCGTCGGCGCCTCCGGGTCGCCGCCGTTGAGCACCCGGCTGCCAGGCTTCGCCGCCGCGAGCCGGACGAGCTCCCCGAGGTTGTCGACGTGGACCGGATGGAACCGCGAGGCGCCGCCGTACGCGAGGACGCGCACCGGCCGCCCGTCGAGCACCCGCTTCACGAACCACAGCTCGCGCGGACCCGGGCTGTACGGACCGTGGATCGCGCCCGCGCGCAGCAGCGTCGTCGGCAGCGCGTCGCCCGCCGCCAGCAGCTCCCGCTCCAGGGCGATCTTCCGCGTGCCGTACGTCGTGTCGCCGGGCGCGACCGTCGGCCACTCCTCCGGCGTCGGCACCGGGAAGGCGGGGAAGCCGTCCGGCCGGTCCTGCGTGTCGAAGCTGCGGCCCCGCGCGTCCTCGTAGACGGCGCCGCTCGACACCACCACCGCCGAACCGATCCGGTCGGCGAGACCGGTCAGCTGCCTGCCGTGCGCGGCGTCGTACGCGACGATGTCGACCAGCACGTCACAGCCGTCGCCGAGCCCCGCGGCGAGCGCCCCCTCCTCGGTCCGGTCGAGCCGCACCGAGCGGACCTCGTCCGGCCACCTCGCGTCCCTGACACCGCCCCGCGAGGCGGCCGTCACCTCCCAGCCGTCCGCGACGAGCGCCCGCACGGCCGCCCGTCCCACCTGTCCCGACCCACCCAGTACGAACGCGTGTCCCTTGGTCATGATCGCGACGCTACGCGTGCCGGAAGCACCGGCCCAGGGGATTGCGCCGTGCGCGGATCCGCCGTCAGCGTTCCCGGCGGCGGAACTTTCGCGCGGGGACGTCGTTCCCCGCCTCCGCCGCCTTCACCACGGCCGCGTACTCGTCCACGTACTCCTGCCCGGACAGCCGCAGGATCTCGTACATGATCTCGTCGGTCACCGCGCGGACCACCGCCCGCTCGCCCGCCGACCCCGCGAAACGGGAGAAGTCCAGCGGCGCCCCGAAACGGATCGTGACCCGGCGGATCCGCGGCACGACCTTCCCCGGCGGCTGGATCTCGAAGGTGCCGACCATCGCACACGGCACCACCGGCACCCCGGCGGTCAGCGCCATCACCGCCACCCCCACCTTGCCTTTGTAGAGCCGCCCGTCGTGCGACCGCGTCCCCTCGGGATAGATGCCCAGCAGCTCGCCCTTGTCCAGGACGCCGAGCCCCTCGCGGATCGCTGCCTGCCCGGCCTCCTTCCCCGACCGGTCCACCGGGATCTGGCCGGCGGCCCGGAAGAAGGCGGCCGTGAGCCGGCCCTTGAGGCCCGGCCCCGTGAAGTACTCCTGTTTCGCGAGGAAGGTGATCCGCCGGTCGAGCACGACCGGCATCAGGAAGTGGTCGGAGAAGGAGAGGTGATTGCCAGCGACGATCGCCGCTCCCTCCGCCGGGACATGCTCAAGGCCCTCGATCCTCGGCCGGAAGAGCAGCCTGAGGAGCGGCCCCAGCAGTACGTGTTTCATCAGGTGGTAGAACACCCGCGACCCCCGTTCGTCGTCCGTCATGCCCGTTGTATCGGCGCGCGGGCCCGTGGTCCACTGGTGGGGGAGCGTCACGATGACGGACGGAAGCGGAACGAGACGTCCCGGCCGTGTCCTCACCGCGCTCCTCTGCGCGCTGACGGCGGCCGGTCTGTACGGCTGCTCCGACCCCGGCCCGCGGGAACCTAGCCCGACCCCCACGCCCGCCACCACGAGCCCCGCACCCACCGGCCGGTCTCCGCTCACAGGACTCCCCGCCCGGCCCGCCCCCGTCCTCGCCGTCAAGATCGACAACGTGGCCGCGGCCCGCCCCCAGACCGGTCTCGGCGCCGCCGACCTCGTCTACGTCGAACAGGTCGAGGGCGGCGTGACCCGGCTCCTCGCCGTGTACTCCTCCGGACTCCCCGAGCTCGCCGGCCCCGTCCGCAGCGCCCGCGAGTCCGACATCACCCTCCTCGCCGCCTTCGGCCGGCCGGTTCTCGCCTACTCGGGCGCGCAGTCCGCCCTGAACCCCCTGCTGGCCGCCGCACCCCTGCACCTCGTCACCGAGACCACCACCCCCGGAGCCTTCCGGCGCTCCCCCGACCGGGCCGCACCGCACAACCTCTACCTTCGCCCGGAACGCGCCCTCGCCACCGACCCGGGCGCCGGGAACGCCCGTGACGTCGGCTTCCGCTTCGGACCCGCCCCGGCCGACGGCGGCACCCGCACCGAGTCCTCGACCGTCCGCTTCCCGGCCGCCCGCTACACCTTCACCTGGTCCGCCGCCGACCGCGCCTGGCGGGTGGCGATGGACGGCCGCGAGACCCGCGCGACGGACACCGGGCCCCTCACCCCCGAGACGGTCGTCGTCCAGCGCGTCACCATCCGCCCGTCCGCCTTCCAGGACCGGTACGGAGCGGTCTCCCCGTACACCGAGACCACCGGCAGCGGCACCGCGCTCGTCCTGCGCGACGGCCGCGCGTACGAGGCCCGCTGGTCCCGGCCCTCGCCGACGGCGGGCACCGCCTTCACCACCCCGGACGGGTCGCCCCTCGCCTTCGCGCCCGGACAGACCTGGATCGTCCTCGCCCCGCGCGGGTAGCGGGCGCGAATCCGGGTAGACGCGAACTCACGCGGACCGCAGGAGGAAGCCGCGGGGGGACGCCGGGAGGAGGCCCGCCATGGGCACCGAGATCTGGGGGTACAGCGAGACCTCCGGCCATGTGCCGGGCACCGCGCTCATCGGCTACAAGGTGGAGGCGAGCGACGGCTCCATCGGCAAGGTGGACGCGCACACGGAGGACGTCGACCGGTCCTACCTCGTCGTCGACACCGGCCCGTGGATCCTCGGCCGCAAGGTGCTGCTCCCCGCGGGGACCGTCGGCCGGATCGACCGCGAGAACGAGACGGTGCACGTCACGTGCACCAAGGAACAGGTCAAGGAGTCCCCCGACTTCGAGAGCGGCCAGGACGACCACGACATCACGTTCATCCGGCTCATCGAGCAGTACTACTCGAACCGCCACATGTAGCGCCCGGAGAGCCGGCTGGGAAGCCGGTAAAGCGCCGCGTCGTGTCAGGGCTGCGTCGCGCCAGGCCTGCCCGGTGGGCGTCGGCGACGCGGAGCGGCGCCCGGCACCGAGCTGTCCGCCGCAGCCATCCCGATCGTGGCCACCACGAGGATCACCAGACCGAACCAGAGCCAGCCGCTGCTGCCGAGCGCCACCGTGTAGGCCGTCGTCAGCACCAGCGCCGCGCCGGTGAGCGCCGCCATCGTCTTCGTGGGACCGGACATCGGTCCGCCTCCTCCCGACCGGGGCCGCGGAAGCCGTCGGGGGCGTCGTGCCCCCTGGTCCCCATCGTGACCCCGGAAGGGGGGCGCGCGCTACTCCCAGGACGCGCCCTTCCTCAGCGGCTCCGGGCCCGGAGCGAGGCCAGGTACGCGTTGTACGCCTCCAGCTCCTTGTCCCCGTTCCGGTCGGCGGCCCGGTCCATGCGGACCGCCTGCCGCTGGTCGGAGTGGTACCACTGGTAGACCAGCGCGATCAGCACGAGCACGGACGGGACCTCGCTGAACGCCCAGGCGATGCCGCCCGCCGCGTTCTGGTCGGCGAGGGCGTCGATCCCCAGCGAGGCGGGCGGGTTCATGTACGTCCCGACCATCGGCTCGCTGGCCATCATCAGCGCGATGCCGAAGAACGCGTGGAACGGCATGCCCGCGAACAGCTCCAGCATCCGCATCACGTACCCCGGCCGGTGCGGACCCGGGTCCACGCCCATGATCGGCCAGAAGAAGACCAGGCCGACCATCAGGAAGTGCACCATCATCCCGAGATGCCCGGGCTTCGAGCCCATCAGGAAGTCGAAGAGCGGCGTGAAGTACAGCGCGTACAGGCTCGCGATGAACATCGGGATCGTGAAGCCCGGGTGCGTGATCACCTTCATGTACCGGCTGTGCAGCAGCTTCAGGAGCAGCTCGCGCGGCCCCGTCGAGCCCCGGCCCGCCACCGGCAGCGCCCGCAGCGCCAGCGTCACCGGCGCGCCGAGCAGCAGCAGGATCGGCGACAGCATGGAGATCACCATGTGCTGCACCATGTGCACGCTGAACATGACCATGCCGTAGTCGTTCAGCTTGGTGCACATCACCAGGGCGATGGACAGGACGCCGACGGTGAAGAACACCGTCCGGCTCACCGGCCACGCGTCTCCGCGCCGCCGCAGCCGCACCACACCCCAGCCGTAGAGACCGAGCCCCGCGAGGCAGCCGACCAGGAAGAAGAGGTCGGGAGAGAACTCCAGGCCCCGCCCCAGCGTGAACGGCGGCAGATCCATGGTCATGCCGTGCCCGCTGTGATCCATCTGAGTACTCCTGGAGCCCGATTCGCGCTTGTTGTCCGCACCAGACTAGAACCGCCCCCGGCCGCGACTGCGACCGGGGGCGGGTGTCACGTCCGGAAGGGGGTCAGAGCACGCACTCGGCCTCGGCGTAGCGGTCCCCGGGGACCGTCTTGAGGGACTCGACGGCCTGCGCCAGCGGCACCATGACGATGTCCGTGCCGCGCAGCGCGGTCAGCATGCCGAACTCGCCGCGGTGTGCCGCCTCCACCGCGTGCCAGCCGAAGCGGGTGGCGAGGACGCGGTCGTACGCGGTCGGGGTGCCGCCGCGCTGGACGTGGCCCAGGATGACCGGTCGGGCCTCCTTGCCGAGGCGCTGCTCCAGTTCCACGGAGAGCTGGTTCGCTATGCCGGTGAACCGCTCGTGGCCGTAGATGTCGGTGCCGGCGGTCTTGAAGTCCATCGAGCCCTCGCGCGGCTTCGCGCCCTCGGCGACGACGACGATCGCGAACCGCTTGCCGGCCTCGAAGCGCGCGCCCACCCGGGCGGTCAGCTCGTCGATGTCGAAGGGGCGCTCGGGGACGACGACGGCGTGCGCGCCGGCGGCCATGCCGGAGTGCAGCGCGATCCAGCCGGTGTGGCGGCCCATGACCTCGACGACGAGGACGCGCTGGTGGGACTCGGCGGTGGTCTTCAGCCGGTCGAGGGCCTCGGTGGCGACGGTGACGGCGGTGTCGAAGCCGAAGGTGACGTCGGTGGAGGCGATGTCGTTGTCGATGGTCTTCGGGACCCCGACGATCGGCAGGCCCGCCTCGGAGAGGAGGTTCGCCGCCTTGAGGGTGCCCTCGCCACCGATCGGGATGATCGCGTCGAGGCCCAGGTCGGCTACGTGGCCGCGGGCGGTCTCGACGCCACCGACCAGGTGCGCGGGCTGGACCCGGGAGGAGCCGAGGATGGTGCCGCCGCGGGCGAGTATGCCGCCCACCGCGTCGAGGTCGAGCTTGCGGTAGTCACACTCCAGCAGGCCCTTCCACCCGTCGTGGAAGCCGATGACCTCGTCACCGTGGTCGACGACGGCGCGGTGTACGACGGAACGGATGACGGCGTTCAGACCGGGGCAGTCTCCGCCGGAGGTGAGCACACCAATGCGCATAGCCCAAAAACCTTTGCAACGTGGGCCGACTCCCGGACCACGTCGTCCGGCTGGATCCCCGCCACCCTATCGGTGCAGGGTGGCGGGGCCGAAACGGATGTCCGCACAGTGGACACCGTACTTTCGTACGAGCCCGTGAGTGTGCGTCAGGGGGCTTGTCAGGCGGGCTGCGTGGCCGACGCGATGCGCTCGGCGCGCAGCGCCTCGTACCACCGGTCGTCGGTCGGCGGCAGGGCGTTCACATCGAGGGCCAGCTTCAGGAGCAGGTCCGCGATCTGCGGGTTCCGCGCCATGACGGGGCCGTGCATGTACGTGCCGAAGACGGTGTCGTTGTACGCGCCCTCGGTGCCGTCGCCGGTGCCGTTGCCGTTGCCGAAGACGGTCCGGGCGAACGGCCGGGCCGTCGGGCCGAGGTGGGTGATGCCCTGGTGGTTCTCGAACCCGGTCAGCTGGGGCAGGCCGAGGCGCGGGTCGATGTCCGCGAGGACGTCGCCGACGCACCGCGCGCCCTCGCCGCGGGTCGAGATCACGTCGATCAGGCCCAGGCCGGCCTCGCGCTCGCCGAGGTCGTTGATGAACTCGTGGCCCAGGATCTGGTAGCCGGCGCAGACCGAGAAGATGATCGCGCCGTTGGACGCGGCCCGGCTGAGGCCGCCGTCCCGCCGCAGCCGCTCGGACGCGAGCCGCTGCGGCCGGTCCTCACCGCCGCCGATCAGGTAGATGTCGCCGGAGGTCGGCACCGGCTGGTCGCTGCGGACGTCGACGCGCTCGACGTGGAGGCCGCGCTGCTCGGCGCGGCGCTGGACGACGAGGACGTTGCCCTGGTCGCCGTAGGTGCTGAGCAGGTCCGGGTAGACCCAGACCAGGCGCAGGCTGCTGTCACTCATGCTGCAAGTCCTCTACGGGTCAGTTGCCGACGCGGCGGCGGACGTCCTGGAAGGCGGTGTAGTTGGCGATCAGCTCGATCTGCCCGGGCGGGGCCATGGTGACGGCCTCGTCGAGCGTCTCGCAGACGCGGAAGTCCACACCCGCGACCTCCAGGCGGACCGCCAGGTCCAGCTTCCGGTCGCCGATCACCATGATCGGGTGGCCCGCGAGCCGCCCGTAGTCCACGTCCCACAGCCAGGAGGTGTCCGTGCCGTCGGCGCCGCGGGCGTTGACGGAGAGGATCACCGGGGTCGGCGGCTGGTCGATGAGCGAGAACGTCTCCAGCCAGCCGGCCGGGTTCTTCGCGAGCAGCAGACGCAGGTCGCGACCCTGGAACGAGACGACGTCGTAACGTCCGGCGACGGCCTGCACCTGGTACATGCGCTCCAGCGCGACCTGCGGCGGCACCCCGAAGACCGCGGCGACCGCGGCGGAGGTCGCGGCGTTCGCCTTGTTGGCGCGGCCGGGCAGCTGGAGGCGGATCGGCCAGGCCGAACCGTGCGGGTCGAGCACGTGGTCGCCGCTGAGCGCCCAGCTCGGTGCGGGGCGGCGGAAGCCGCACTCGCCGCAGAACCAGTCGTCGCCCGGGCGCTGCATCACACCGCCGCAGGCGGGGCACGACCAGGCGTCGTCCTTCCACTCCTGGCCGGCGGCCACCCACACCACGTTGGGGGAGGAGGAGGCGGCCCACACGATGAGCGGGTCGTCGGCGTTGGCGATGACCACGGCCTTGGTGCCGTTGAGGCCCTCGCGCCACTTCTCGGCGAGCATCCGCGTCTCGGCGGCGCGGTCGAGCTGGTCGCGGGAGAGGTTGAGCAGCGCGATCACCTTGGGCGTGGTGTCGCGGGCGACGCCGGCGAGGTACTTCTCGTCGACCTCGATGACGCCGTACTTGGAGTCCGAGCCGCCGGCCAGCGCCGACGTGATGCCCGCGGGCATGTTCGCGCCGAGGGCGTTCGAGACCACGGGGCCGGCGGCGCGGAGCGCCTCGGCGATCAGCCGGGTCGTCGTCGTCTTGCCGTTGGTCGCCGACACCAGGACGACGTCCAGGTGCTGCGCGAGCCGCCCGAGGAGGTCCGGGTCGAGCTTCAGCGCCACCTTGCCGCCGATCACGGATCCGCTGCCGCGACCTGCCGCACGCGACACCGCGGCCGCGGCCTTGCCCGCCGTCACGGCCAGCTTGGCGCGCGGCGAAAGCGGCTCTGGATTACCGGGGTGTCCTGACATCGTTCTTGTTCCTCCTTGCGTCGGTCCGGGCTCAGCCTATCGAGATCCGGCCAGCAGCCCGAACAGCGGCACCGACGTGAGACCGCGGGAAACAGGCTGGTCACGGCGGACCGTACCCTTACGGCCATGCGAAACCGTCCCATCCCCGGCAGTTCCGGCCTGGTCCGAGCGATGACTCTGCTCGGCGAACCCGTACTGCACGCGCCCTGCGTACCCGTCACCGACTTCGGCCCCGAACTGGCCCGGCTCGTCGAGGACATGTTCGCGACGATGTACGCGGCGAACGGCGTGGGCCTGGCGGCGAACCAGGTCGGTGTGGGCCTGCGGGTCTTCGTGTACGACTGCCCCGACGACGAGGACACGCGCCACCTGGGCCATGTGGTGAATCCGACGCTGGTGGAGGCCGACGGCGACGTCGTCCGGGGCCCGGAGGGCTGTCTCTCCCTGCCGGGTCTGGAGGCGCCGACGCCGCGTTTCGACCGCGCCGTCGTGGAGGGCGTCCGGCTGGACGGCACTCCGGTACGGATCGAGGGCACGGGTTTCTTCGCCCGCTGCCTCCAGCACGAGACCGACCACCTGGAGGGCGGGGTCTACGCCGACCATGTGACGGGGTGGCGCAAGTCACGTCTGCTGCGCACCATCCGCAAGCAGCCGTGGGGCGGCGACGCGTCCGTACTGAAGGGCTGAAGCGGTACGGGAGGGCTTCCCGGCCGTTCCTGGAACCGTGCGGCTCCTGCCCTTCGGGCAGACGACGCTACTTTCGAAACACGACCTAGAACCCCGGCCCGCCGGGGAGGTCGTCGGCCATCGCGAGGCGGCCCCAGAGGAGGTCGGCGAGGCTGGTGACCAGGTGGGCGCGGGAGCAGGGGCGTTCGCCGAGCCACCAGTCGCCGGCCGCGTGCATCATGCCGACGATGCCGTGGCCCCAGATGCGGGCCTGGACCTCGGCGGCGGGGCCCAGGTCGACGCGCTCGGCGATGACCTGGCCGAGCTCCTCGCCCATGCGGCGCAGCAGCGGGGCCGAGTGGCGGCCGACGTCGAAGCCCTGCTCGGACTGGTGCGACTCCTCCGCCGGGTGCATGAGGAAGCGGTACACCTGCGGCATGGCCTCGATCGAGGCCAGGTAGGTGTCGAGGGTGGACTCGACGCGGCGGCGCCGGTCGGACGGGGCGTCGAGCGCTGCCCGGAGCGCCGAGAGGAGCGCGTCCGTGTGGCGGATGGCGAGGGCCCGGTAGAGGCCGCCCTTGTCACCGAAGTGCCGGTAGAGGATCGGCTTGGTGATGCCGGCCTCCGCCGCGATGGCGTTCATGGACGCCTTGGGGCCGTCCCGGAGCACCACCCGGTCCGCCGCCTCCAGCAGTTCGCGCCGTCGCTGTTCCGCGGGCTTCTGCTGATCGGTGGTCCGGTGTGTGATGTCCATAAGCGTGTCTCCCCGCCCGTGCGATTCCGTGAAGCTGTCGCAACGTAACACCCGCCCGGCGTCCGGTGCCGGGCGGCCCGAACCGCTCCGCCGCAGGTTGACAGGCCGTACCCGTCGGTAACAGACTGCTGTTACCGCAAGTAACGTACTGCTGGGAGGGAACTATGGCCGAGTTCACGCTCGAACTCAACGACGACCAGAAGCAGGTCCGCGACTGGCTGCACGGTTTCGCCGCCGATGTGATGCGTCCGGCGGCGGCCGAATGGGACGAGCGTGAGGAGACCCCCTGGCCGATCATCCAGGAGGCCGCCAAGCTCGGAATCTACTCCCTCGACTTCTACGCCCAGCAGTTCTTCGACCCGACCGGCCTCGGCGTCCCGATGACCATGGAGGAGCTCTTCTGGGGCGACGCGGGCATCGCCCTCTCCATCGTCGGCACCGGCCTCGCCGCCGTCGGCGTCCTCGCCAATGGCACCGAGGAGCAGATCGGCACCTGGGTCCCGCAGATGTACGGCGACGCGAACGACGTCAAGCTCGCCGCCTTCTGCTCCTCCGAGCCCGACGCCGGCTCCGACGTCGCCGCCATGCGGACCCGGGCCGTGTACGAGGAGGCCAAGGACGAGTGGGTCCTCAACGGCACCAAGACCTGGGCGACCAACGGCGGCATAGCCAACGTGCACGTCGTCGTCGCCGTCGTCGACGCCGAGCTCGGCTCCCGCGGTCACGCCTCCTTCATCGTGCCGCCGAACACCCCCGGCCTCTCGCAGGGGCAGAAGTTCCAGAAGCACGGCATCCGCGCCTCCCACACCGCCGAGGTCGTCCTGGAGGACGTCCGCGTCCCCGGCCACTGCCTCCTCGGCGGCAAGGGCAAGCTCGACGAGCGTCTCGCCCGGGCCCGTGAGAAGGCGAAGGCGGGCGGCGGCCAGAGCGTGAAGAACGCCGCCATGGCGACCTTCGAGGCCTCCCGCCCGGCCGTCGGCGCCATGGCCGTCGGCACCGCCCGCGCCGCGTACGAGGTCGCCCTCGACTACGCGAAGACCCGCGTGCAGTTCGGCCGGCCGATCATCGAGAACCAGGGCGTCGCCTTCCAGCTCGCCGACATGGCCACCCAGATCGACGCGGCCCGGCTCCTCGTCTGGCGCGCCTCCTGGATGGCGACCGCCGGCAAGCCGTTCACGGCGGCCGAGGGTTCCATGTCCAAGCTGTACGCCAGCGAGGTCGCCAAGCAGGTCACCGGCCAGGCCATCCAGATCCTCGGCGGCAACGGCTACACCCGCGAGTACCCGGTGGAGCGGATGCACCGGGACGCGGCCATCTACACCATCTTCGAGGGCACGAGCGAGATCCAGCGCATGGTGATCAGCCGCGCGCTCGCGAAGTAGCGGGCGGCGAGGCGGCGGGGCGGGGTCGCACCGCCCCGCCCCGGCTCACACGAGACAGAACTCGTTGCCCTCCGGGTCCTGGAGCACCACCGCGTAGTAGTCCATGCCGTTCGGCTCGTCCATCGCGTACAGGATCGTGGCGCCCAGGGCCGTCAGGTGGGCGACCTCGCCGTCCACGCGCTCCCGGCGGAGCGCGAGCGGGACGTCGCGGCCGCCGCCGACCTTGAGGTCGAGGTGGACGCGGTTCTTGACGGTCTTGGGCTCCGGGACCTGCTGGAACCAGACGCGGGGGCCCACGCCCTTCGGGTCCACGATGGACTCCGGCAGCTCCCCGGCGTCCTCGCCCAGTTCGTCCTCGGGCACGCCGATCGCCTCCCAGTACTCCCGCCAGGTCGTGTGTCCCGCGGGCGGCGGATCGGGGACGTACCGAAGGGCCTCCAGCCAGAAGGGCACGAGACGCTGGGGGTCGGTGCAGTCGATCGTCAGTTGTAGCGTGAGCTCGGGTCGGTCCATGGAACGAGCCTCGCAGACACCACTGACAGTCGCCCTCCGCCGCCGTCCGGCGGCCGCCGAGACGGGACCAACCGCCCGCATTCGGACGGGTGTTCAGCCCGTCCTACTTGTGGGTTACTTCCTGGGGGAGAATCGCCCCGACGGTGACGACCAAGGGGGAACCGATCATGGCCACCACCACCCGGACCGAAGCGCCCGAACTCCCGGGAATTCCGCTGCTCGGCTCCATGCTCGACCTCAGGAACGACTCCCTGGGCACCTTCCTGCGCGCCCAGCGCGAGCACGGCGACGTCGTCCGGATCAGCGCGGGTCCGCCCGGCATCCGGGCCACCGTCTACGGCGTCTTCTCGGCCGCGGGCGCACAACAGGTCCTCGCCGGCGAATCGGCCAACTTCCGCAAGGACAACGCCTTCTACCAGGAGCTGCGCGAGTCCTTCGGCAACGGACTGCTCACCAGCCAGGACGAGGACTACCTCCGCCAGCGCCGGCTCGTACAGCCGCTCTTCACCAAGCGCCGCGTCGACAGCTACGCCGACGCGATCGCCGCCGAGGTCGCCGCCCTCACGGCGGAGTGGGACCAGGACACGGCCTCCACCGTCGACGTGCTCGAGGAGATGACCCGGCTCGCGCTCCGCGCCGTCGCCCGCATCCTCTTCGGCACCGACGTCGACGCGGCCATCGAGGTCGTCGAGCGCTGCTTCCCCGAGCTCGGCGCCTATGTCCTCCGCCGCGGCTTCTCCCCGCTCAACACGCCCCGCGACTGGCCCACCCCCGCCAACCGCAGGGCCGCCGCCGTCCACACGGCGCTGTACGAGGCCTGCGACCAGATCATCGCCGACCGCCGGGCCTCCGACCGCGCCCCCGGCGACGGACAGGACCTCCTCACGCTCCTCGTCGAGGCCGAGAGCGCCGAGGACGGCAGCTTCAGCGCCACCGAACTGCGCGAGCAGGTCCTCGTCTTCCTCCTCGCGGGCCACGAGACGACCGCGACCTCCCTCGGCTTCGCGCTCCACCTCCTCGCCCGGCACCCGGAGGCCCAGAAGCGGGCGCACGAGGAGGTCGACCGGGTGCTCGCCGGACGCACCCCCGGCGCCGCCGACCTGGACGCCCTGCCGTACGTGACACAGGTCCTCAAGGAGGCCATGCGGCTCTTCCCGGCGGCGGCCGTCATCGGCCGGCGCGCCGTCGCCGCCACCGAGATCGACGGCGTCGTCATCCCGGCGGGCGCGGATGTCATCGTCGCCCCCTGGGTCACCCACCGCCACCCGGGCTACTGGGAGGACCCGGAGCGCTTCGACCCCGACCGCTTCACCCCCGAGGCGGAGGCGGCCCGCCCCCGGTACGCCTGGTTCCCCTTCGGCGGCGGCCCGCGCGCCTGCATAGGCCAGCACTTCTCCATGCTGGAGTCGGTGGTGGCCCTCGCGATGATCCTCCAGCGGCACGAGTTCGAGGCCGTCGACGCCGAGGTCCCGGTCGCGTCCGCGATCACCCTCCAGGCGGCGGGCCCGGCCCGCTGCCTGCTCCGTCCCCGTACCCCCTGAGAACGCCGCCGCCCCCGGACACCGCAGGCGTCCGGGGGCGGCGCACCGCGTCAGACGAGCTGCGCCTCGATCGCGGAGACGACCTCCGCGGCCTCCGGCTCGGTGCGCGGACGGAAACGGGTGACCGCGCCGTCCTTGCCGATGAGGAACTTCTCGAAGTTCCACTGGATGTCGCCGGCCTCGCCCTCCGCGTCCGCGACCTTCGTCAGCTCCGTGTAGAGCGGGTGACGGCCCTCGCCGTTGACGTCGCTCTTCTCCAGCAGCGGGAAGGACACCCCGTACGTCGCCGAGCAGAAGGTCTGGATCTCGTCCGCGCTGCCCGGCTCCTGGCCCGCGAACTGGTTGCAGGGCACGCCGAGCACGGTGAAGCCGCGCTCCCCGTACGCCTTCTGCAGCCGCTCCAGCCCCGCGTACTGCGGAGTGAGACCGCACTTCGAGGCCACGTTCACGACGAGGACCGCGTGGTCCCGGTAGTCGGCGAGGGAGACGGGCTCCCCGGTCAGGGTCTTCAGGGGGATGTCGTACAGGCTCATGCGGGCCGCTCCTCGTCGAAATGGGGTTTGATCTCAACATGGGTGACGAACGACTGGCAATCGCGATCGATTCCGCAGCGGAGGAAGAGCCCCACCGCGTGTGCTGCCGCCTCTGCGGCCGGCCCCTGACCGGCACGGACTCCCGCCGCACGGGCCTCGGGCCGACCTGCGACGCCAAACTCCACCCGCCCGGCCCCGACATCCGCGCCCGCCGCCACGACGTCACCCAGGACACCCTCCCGGGCTTCGACCAGGCCCCGTAGTCCCGCAAGCCCCGTAGCGGCACGATCGGGCCACGCGGGGCCGGGACCGGTGTCAGGCGCCGGGTGCCATGTCGTACGTCACCCACATCGTGCGGGTCGCCAGCTGGTCGTACTTGGCACGGGCCCGGTGGTTGTCGTCGGCGGTGATCCAGCGGACGACGCTCCAGCCGCGCTCGGCGGCGATCCCGCGCAGGGCGCCGAGCAGCAGGTCGGCGGCGCCCGAGCCGCGGCTCTCCGGGCTGACGAACAGGTCGTCGAGGAAGCCGCCGGTGGTGGCCGAGAGCGGGCGGGCGAAGGCGCGGTAGTGGGCGAGGCCGATGAGCCGGCCTTCACCGTCCTCGGCCACCAGGGCCTCGACCTCGTGGGCGGGGTCGCGCACCCACGACCACACGCGCCCGGCGGCCTCCTCGGTCTGCTCGACCTCGTAGAAGTCGGCGTAGCCGCGGTAGAGGGCGCGCCACTGGGGGAAGTCCTCGGCGCGGGCGGCGCGGATGGTGATGCCGGTCGACACGGTGCTCATGCTGTCCTCGGGCGAATCGTGGAAGGGATCGAAGAACTGATCATGATCGACGCGACCGGCGGGGTGTTCCGCCACGGTGGCGAAGCCCGGGACCCCGAAACGCCTGCGTGGACGGTTGACCACCGTCCGACCGGGGCGGCCGACCGTGGCCACCGGCAGACTGCGGCCGACCGTGGCCACCGGCAGACTGCGGCCGACCGGAGCCGGCGGCCGACCGCGGCCGCCGGTCACAGCTTGCGGAACAGGCCCTCCTGGACCACCGAGACGAGGAGCCGGCCCTCGCGGTCGTAGATCCGGCCCCGCGCCAGCCCCCGGCCACCGGTCGCGATCGGCGACTCCTGGTCGTACAGGAACCACTCGTCCGCCCGGAAGGGCCGGTGGAACCACATCGCGTGGTCCAGCGACGCCATGTCGAAGCCGCGCGGACCCCACAGGGGCTCCACGGGGATCCGGACCGCGTCCAGGAGCGTCATGTCCGAGGCGTAGGTGAGCGCGCAGGTGTGGATCAGCGGGTCGTCGCCCAGCGGCCCCACGGCCCGCATCCACACCGCGGAGCGGGGATCGGCGTCCTTGACCTCGTCCTGGGTCCAGCGCAGCCGGTCCACGTACCGGATGTCGAACGGCTGGCGGCGGGCCATCCGCTCCAGGGCCTCCGGCAGCGCGCCCAGGTGCTCGCGGATCTCGTCGGCGAGGTTCGGCAGGCTCTCCGGGTCGGTCAGGTGCCGCGGCGGCAGCTGATGGTCGAAGGCGCCCTCCTCCGGCTTGTGGAAGGAGGCCGTCAGATTGAAGATCGTCCGCCCCTCCTGGACCGCGGTGACCCGGCGCGTCGTGAACGACCGGCCGTCCCGCACCCGCTCCACCTGGTACACGATCGGCACGCCGGGCCGTCCGGGCCGCAGGAAGTAGGCGTGCAGCGAGTGCACCGGCCGGTCGCCCTCGGTGGTCCGCCCGGCCGCCACGAGGGCCTGGCCGGCGACCTGCCCGCCGAAGACCCGTTGCAAGGACTCCTGCGGGCTGCGCCCACGGAAGATGTTCACTTCGATCCGCTCCAGATCGAGCAGATCGACGAGCCTCTCGGCGGGGTTGGTCACCGTCACTTCTCCTTAGAGCGGGCCGATCCTCAGTTCTGTCCCAGCTGTCCCAGCTGTCCCAGCTGTCCCACGGACGTCACGCGCAGGACCGCCCGGCCCTCCTCGTCGGAGGCCGCGAGATCCACCTCCGCGCTGATGCCCCAGTCATGGTCGCCGTTCGGGTCGGCGAAGGTCTGCCGAACGCGCCACAGACCATGGGCCGCGTCCTCCTCGATGGCGAGGAGCTTCGGGCCACGCGCGTCCGGTCCCGTACCGAGGTCGTCGTACTCGTCCCAGTAGGCGTCCATCGCCTCGCCCCACGCGTCCGCGTCCCAGCCGGCCCCCGCGTCGAGCTCGCCCAGCGCGTCCACGTGGTCCAGGGCCGCCAGCTCCACGCGGCGGAACATCGCGTTGCGCACGAGGACCCGGAAGGCGCGGGCGTTCGCCGTGACCGGCTTGACCTGGTCGGCCTTCTCCTGGGCCTCCTCGGCGGTCTGGATCTCCGGGTTCGCCAGCTGCTCCCACTCGTCGAGGAGCGAGGAGTCCACCTGGCGCACCATCTCGCCCAGCCAGGCGATCAGGTCCTCCAGGTCCTCGGTCTTCAGGTCGTCCGGGATGGTGTGGTCGAGCGCCTTGTACGCGCTCGCGAGGTAGCGCAGCACGATGCCCTCGGTCCGCGCCAGCTCGTACCAGGACGTGAACTCGGTGAACGTCATGGCGCGTTCGTACATGTCACGGATGACCGACTTCGGCGACACCGGGTGGTCGCCGACCCACGGGTGCGACTTCCGGTAGACGTCGTACGCGTGCCAGAGGAGCTCCTCCAGCGGCTTCGGGTACGAGATCTCCTGGAGCCGCTCCATCCGCTCCTCGTACTCGACGCCGTCGCGCTTCATCTGCCCGACGGCCTCGCCGCGCGCCTTGTTCTGCATCGCGGCGAGGATCTGGCGCGGGTCGTCGAGCGTCGACTCGAGGACCGACACCATGTCGAGGGCGTACGACGGGGACTCGGGGTCCAGCAGGTCGAAGGCGGCGAGCGCGAACGTCGACAGCGGCTGGTTGAGCGCGAAGTCCTGCTGGAGGTCGACCGTCAGCCGGATCGTGCGGCCCTCGGCGTCCGGCGTGTCCAGCTGCTCCACGACACCGCCGTCGAGCAGCGAGCGGTAGATCGCGATGGCCCGGCGGATGTGCCGCAGCTGCGCCTTGCGCGGCTCGTGGTTGTCCTCCAGGAGCTTGCGCATCGCGTCGAAGGCGTTGCCCGGCCGCGCGATCACCGAGAGCAGCATGATGTTCGTGACCTTGAAACGGGAGGTCAGCGGCTCGGGCTCGGCGGCGATCAGCCTCTCGAAGGTGGTGTCGCTCCACGCGACGAAGCCCTCAGGGGCCTTCTTCCGGACCACCTTGCGGCGCTTCTTCGGGTCGTCGCCCGCCTTCGCGAGCGCCTTCTCGTTCTCGATGACGTGCTCGGGAGCCTGCGCGACCACGTAACCGGCGGTGTCGAAGCCGGCCCGGCCGGCCCGGCCCGCGATCTGGTGGAACTCCCGGGCCCGCAGCGTGCGGACCCGGGTGCCGTCGTACTTCGTCAGCGCCGTGAACAGCACCGTACGGATCGGCACGTTGACGCCGACGCCGAGCGTGTCCGTCCCGCAGATCACCTTCAGCAGACCGGCCTGGGCCAGCTTCTCGACGAGCCGGCGGTACTTCGGCAGCATGCCCGCGTGGTGGACGCCGATGCCGTGGCGGACGTACCGCGAGAGGTTCTGCCCGAACTTGGTGGTGAAGCGGAAGTTGCCGATCAGCTCGGCGATCCGGTCCTTCTCCTCGCGCGTGCACATGTTGATGCTCATGAGCGACTGCGCGCGCTCGACGGCCTGCGCCTGCGTGAAGTGGACGATGTAGACGGGCGCCTGCTTGGTCTCCAGGAGCTCCGTCAGGGTGTCCGTGATGGGCGTGAGCTCGTACGTGTACGAGAGCGGCACCGGCCGCGTCGCCGAGCGGACCACCGAGGTCGGACGCCCGGTCCGCCGGGTCAGGTCCTTCTCGAACATCGACACGTCGCCGAGCGTCGCCGACATGAGGACGAACTGCGCCTGCGGCAGTTCGAGGATCGGGATCTGCCAGGCCCAGCCGCGGTCCGCCTCCGCGTAGAAGTGGAACTCGTCCATGACGACCTGGCCGATGTCGGCGTACTTGCCGTCCCGCAGCGCGATCGAGGCGAGGACCTCGGCCGTGCAGCAGATGACCGGCGCGTCCGCGTTCACGGAGGCGTCGCCGGTGAGCATGCCGACGTTCTCCGTGCCGAAGAGCTTGCACAGGTCGAAGAACTTCTCCGACACCAGCGCCTTGATCGGCGCCGTGTAGAAGGTGACCTGATCGTTCGCGAGCGCTGTGAAGTGCGCCCCCGCCGCGACCAGCGACTTCCCCGAACCGGTCGGGGTGGACAGGATGACGTTCGCCCCGGACACCACCTCGATCAGCGCCTCCTCCTGGGCCGGGTAGAGCGTGATGCCCTGGTCCTCGGCCCATGTCGAGAAGGCCTCGAAGAGGGCGTCGGGGTCGGCGTTCGGCGGCAGCTGATCGATAAGGGTCACGCCCCCATCTTGCCTGGCTTCCGCTCGGATGAGGGAACCGGCCGCGGAGGTCCTTGATCACGGACGATAGGCTCGTCCGTCGACCGGTCGTCAACTGAGCGCCGGCACACGAGAAACGGGGCGGCAGCCAACCATGATGGGACCGGCGCACTCACTGTCCGGAGCGGCGGCCTGGCTGGGTGTGGGAGCGGCCGCCGCCGCCTTCGACCGCCCGATGCCGTGGCCGGTCCTCCTCGTCGGCGCTCTCATCTGTGCCGGCGCCGCCCTCGCCCCCGACCTCGACCACAAGTCGGCGACGATCTCCCGCGCCTTCGGGCCGGTCTCCAAGGGCCTCTGCGAGATCGTCGACAAGCTCTCGTACGCCGTCTACAAGGCCACCCGCTCCTCGGCCGACCCCCGCAGGTCCGGCGGGCACCGGACGCTCACCCACACCTGGCTCTGGGCGGTCCTGATCGGCGCCGGCGCGTCCGCCGCGGCCGTCACCGGCGGCCGGTGGGCGGTCCTGGCCATCCTCTTCGTCCACCTGGTCCTCGCCGTGGAGGGTCTGCTGTGGCGGGCCGCCCGGATGTCCAGCGACGTGCTGGTCTGGCTGCTCGGCGCGACGAGCGCCTGGATCCTGGCGGGCGTCCTCGACAAGCCCGGCAACGGCGCGGAATGGTTCTTCACCGCTCCCGGCCAGGAGTACCTGTGGCTCGGGCTGCCGATCGTCCTCGGCGCCCTCGTCCACGACATCGGGGACGCCCTGACGGTCTCCGGCTGCCCGGTCCTGTGGCCCATCCCGGTGGGCCGCAAGCGCTGGTACCCGATCGGCCCGCCCAAGGGGATGCGCTTCCGGGCCGGCAGCTGGGTCGAGCTGAAGGTCCTCATGCCCGCCTTCATGCTGCTCGGCGGGGTCGGCGGAGCCTCGGCGCTCGGCTTCTTCTAGGGGCCGGTCCGGGGCGCGGGGACGCCCACCGACACCGCAGCCGCGTCTCGGCCGAGGACGCCGCCGTCGCTCTGGTCGACGAGGCGGAGCTGCCCCGCTTCGTCCAGTGCCGCTTCACCATCGGCTATTGAGGGGGGGTGCGCGCCGGCCGGCGCGCACCCCCCGCCGGTCAGCCGTGCCAGGACCGCCACAGGGCCGCGTACGCGCCGTCCGCCGCCACCAGCTCGTCGTGGCTGCCGAGCTCGCTGATCCGGCCGGCCTCGACCACCGCGATCAGATCGGCGTCGTGCGCGGTGTGCAGCCGGTGCGCGATGGCCACGACCGTACGACCGTCCAGGACGCGGGCGAGGGACCGCTCCAGGTGCCGGGCCGCCCTCGGGTCGAGCAGCGACGTCGCCTCGTCCAGGACCAGCGTGTGCGGGTCCGCGAGGACGAGCCGGGCCAGCGCCACCTGCTGGGCCTGCGCCGGTGTCAGCGAACGGCCGCCCGAGCCGACCTCCGTGTCCAGACCCTCGTCGAGGCCCCGGGCCCAGCCCTCGGCGTCCACCGCCGCCAGCGCCTCCCACAGTTCGGCGTCGGCGGCACCGGTCCTGGCCAGCAGCAGATTGTCCCGGAGCGAGCCGACGAAGACGTGGTGCTCCTGATTGACCAGGGCCACGTGCTCACGGACCCGCTCGGCGGGCATCCGCGCCAGCTCGGCGGCGCCGAGGGTGACCGAGCCGGTCCTCGGGGCGTAGATGCCCGCGAGCAGCCGGCCGAGCGTGGACTTGCCCGCGCCCGACGGCCCGACCAGGGCGATCCGGGTGCCCGGCGCCACCTTCAGGGACACGTCGTGCAGCACGTCGACCCCCTCGCGGTAGCCGAACCGGACCTCGTCCGCCCGGACGGCCCGCCCGTCCGGCCGTACCTCGTGGTCACCCGCGGCCGGCTCGATGTCCCGGACGCCGACGAGCCGGCCCAGCGAGACCTGCGCGACCTGCAGCTCGTCGTACCAGCGCAGCACGATCCCGATCGGGTCGACCAGCATCTGCGCGAGCAGCGCGCCCGTCGTCAGCTGGCCCACGTCGATCCAGCCCTGGAAGACGAAGACCCCGCCCAGGATGAGGACACCGCACAGCACGGTCGTGTGCGTGAGCGTGATGACGGGGAAGAGCACCGAGCGCAGGAAGAGCGTGTACCTCTCCCACGCCACCCACTCGGTGATGCGCCGGTCGGAGAGCGCGATGCGCCGCGCCCCGAGGCGGTGCGCCTCGACCGTGCGGCCCGCGTCGACCGTCTCGGCCAGCGCGCCGGCCACCGCCGCGTACCCCGCTGACTCCGAGCGGTACGCCGACGGCGCCCGCTTGAAGTACCACCGGCAGCCCACGATGAGCACCGGGGCCGCGAGCAGGGCGGCGAGCGCGAGCGGCGGCGCGGTGACCGCGAGCCCGCCGAGCAGCAAGCCGATCCAGACGACACCGATGGCCAACTGGGGGACGGCCTCGCGCATCGCGTTGGCCAGCCGGTCGATGTCCGTGGTGATGCGGGAGAGCAGATCGCCCGTCCCGGCCCGTTCGAGGACGCCGGGCGGCAGCCCGACGGACCGGACGAGGAAGTCCTCGCGCAGATCGGCGAGCATCTCCTCGCCGAGCATCGCCCCGCGCAGCCGGACGAGCCGCACGAACACCGTCTGGACGAGCAGGGCGACCGCGAACAGCGCGACCGTCCGCTCCAGATGGAGGTCACGGGCCCCGGTGCTCAGCCCGTCCACCACCGAACCGAGGACGTAAGGGCCGGTCATCGAGGCGATCACGGCGACCGTGTTCACCCCGATGAGCAGCGCGAACGCCCTGCGGTGGCGGCGCAGCAGCTCCCGTACGTAGATCCGTACGGTCGCGCCGCCCGCGACCGGCAGCGTCGTCGCCGTCGTGGGGGCCGCCGGGTCGTACTCCGGTGGCGCCAGGCCGATCATGCCGTTTCCCCTTCCAGGGCTTCGAGTTCGTCCGCGTCGATGGCGGGGAGAGGGATGCTCGTCGCGGCGAGCTCCTCGTCCGTCTCGCGTGTGACGACCGCGCGGTAGCGGGGTTCCTTGGCGAGCAGTTCACGGTGGGTGCCGACGGCGACCGCCTGTCCCTCGTGGACCAGGACCACCCGGTCGGCGCGGTCCAGGAGCAGCGGAGAGGAGGCGAGGACCACGGTGGTCCCGCCCTCGCGCAGCCGGGCGATCCCGTCGGCCACCCGGGACTCGGTGTGCGAGTCGACCGCCGAGGTCGGCTCGTCCAGGACGAGCACCTCCGGGTCGGTCACCAGCGAGCGGGCCAGGGCGAGGCGCTGGCGCTGGCCGCCGGAGAGCGACCGGCCCCGCTCGGTGATCCGGGTCCGCATCGGGTCCCCGTTGGTGTCGACGGAGGCCTGGGCGAGCGCGTCGAGGACGTCGCCGCACTGGGCGGCGGCGAGCGCGTCCTCGGGGAGGACCGCGCCCGAGGACGGCACGTCGAGGAGTTCCCGGAGGGAGCCCGAGAGCAGGACGGGGTCCTTGTCCTGGACGAGGACGGCCGTACGGGCGGCCGCGAGCGGCAGCTCGTCCAGAGGGACCCCGCCGAGCAGGACCGAGGTGTGCTCCTCGTCGGGTTCGGTCGGGTGGCCGCCGAGCCGGTCCGCGAGCCGTCCGGCCAGGTCCGGGTCGCCGCAGACGACGGCGGTGAACCGGCCGGCGGGGGCGAGCAGCCCGGTCAGCGGGTCGTACAGGTCGCCGGTCGCCTCGCGCTCCTCGCCCGAGTCGTCGGTGGTGGTCGCCGTGCGGGTCAGCCCGAGGACCCGGGCGGCCCGTTTCGCCGACGGCCGGGAGAAGGAGAAGGCCATCGCGATCTCCTCGAAGTTCCGCATCGGATGATGGGTGAGGGCCACGGTGCCGTAGACGGTGACGAGTTCGCCGACCGTGATCCGCCCGTCGAGCGCGAGCCGTGCCCCGTACGCCACCACGGCGATGAGCAGGACGCCGGGCAGGAGGACCTGGACCGCGGCGATCAGCGCCCACATGCGCGCGCTGTGCACGGCCGCCCCGCGGACCTCCTGGGAGGCGGCGCGGTAGCGGCCGAGGAACAGCTCCTCGCCGCCGATGCCGCGCAGGACGCGCAGCCCGGCGACGGTGTCGGAGGCCAGCTCCGTGGCCTTGCCCGCCTTCTCGCGCTGGACGTCCGCCCGGCGCGTCGCGCGGGGGAGGAGCGGCAGCACGGCGAGGGCGAGGACGGGCACGCCGATGGCGACGACGACGCCGAGGTCGGGCTGGTAGAGGACGAGGGCCACGCAGATGATCAGCAGGGAGACGGCGGCCGCGGCGAACCGGGACAGCGCCTCGACGAACCATCCGATCTTCTCGACGTCACCCGTCGAAACGGATACGACTTCACCCGCGGCGACCCGCCGGGTCAGGACCGAACCCAGTTCGGCGGTCTTGCGGGAGAGCAGCTGCTGGACCCGGGCGGCGGCGGTGATCCAGTTGGTGACGGCGACCCGGTGCAGCATCGTGTCACCGGTCGCGATCGCGAGCCCGCAGGCCACGAGCAGGCCCCCGGCGAGGGCGAGCCGCCCGCCGTCACGTTCCACGACCGCTTGCACGGCGACGCCGACGCCGAGCGGCAGTCCGGCGATGCCCAGCTGGAGGAGCAGCCCCCACAGGAGGGCCTTCACCTGCCCGCCGAGCTGGTTGCGGCCGAGCCAGAGGAGGAACCGGGTGCCCGAGCGGACATCGGGGACCCCTGGGTCGGCGTAGGGAAGATCTCGAATCTGCATGGCGTCCCAGGGTCTTCGGGTCTGTCCGGGGGATCGAACACGGGGGTGCGCTCGCGGTGTCCCGGCGGCGGAGTGGAAACCGTGCAAGGTTCGCTTTTTCCCCTGGGCACGGCAATCGATTTTCCCCATCAGGGAACAGAACGCGCCATGTCCGCTCATCGTCCTCTGGACCGCGCCATGGTGACCGCGCTTCACTTCCGCCCCATGAGATCACTCAAGATCATGAGCATGCTCAGCGGTCTGGTCCTGGCCGCCGGAGCGGTGCTCACCGCCCAGCCGGCCGCCGCCGCCGAGGGTCCGAACGGCCCGACGCCGCCCGCCGAGTTCACCTCCGACTGGCACGACCCGGTCACCGCCGCCCCGCCCGTCGAGGCCCCCGGCACCCGCAGCTGCAAGGTCACCCTCGCCGCAGCGCAGTTCCGCGACTTCACCCCGTACCAGGGCGGATACACCCCGCCCAAGGAGTGCGGCACCCGCTGGAACAAGGTCGTCCTCCGCCTCGAAGGAAGCGTCAAGGGCCGCCAGTACGACCGCCTCGGCTACGTCGCCGTCGGCGGCGTGGAGATCCTCCGCACCTCCACGCCGCAGCCCTCGCCCGACGGCATCACCTGGGCCGTCGAGAAGGACGTCACCCGCTACCGCGACACCCTCAGCCGCCCGCAGCCCGTCGAGATGCTCATCGGCAATGTCGTGAACGAGACGTACACCGGCGTCCTCGACGTCCGGGTCACCCTCACCTTCCACACCGCGGAGGGCCGCGTGAAGCCCGCCGCCGGCACCCCCGACCGGGTCATCCCGCTCACCGACTCCATCCTCACCACACCGCGCAACACCGAACGGCTGCTCGCCGAGGTGTACGCCACCGGCTCCGGCGGCGGCTGCGAGGAGTACTGGTACCTCTCCGTCCCCGACGCGGCCCCCTACTCCTGCCGGGCGACCCACGGCCCCCACCGTGAGGTCCGCGTCTCCGTGGACGGCCGGCTCGCGGGCATCGCCGCCCCCTTTGCCACGGTCTGGACCGGCGGCTGGTCCAACCCCTTCCTCTGGTACGTCACCCCCGCGCCCCGCGCCTTCGACGTCCAGCCGATCGTCTACGACCTGACCCCCTTCGCCGCCCTCCTCAACGACGGCCGCGCCCACCGCGTCGAGGTCTCGGTCGCCGGCGTCCCGGCGGGTCAGAGCGGCTGGTCCGTCCCCACCAACGTGCTGCTCTGGCAGGACGAGGGCAGCCGGGTCGTCACCGGCGGGCTCGACCGCCACGAGGAGAGCACCCCGCGCAACTCCTCCGTGTACACGGCGGGATCGGCGGACACCCTCCACCGCCTGGACACCGAGGCGGGGCACCGGCTCACCGTCGGCGGCCATCTGAACACCTCGCACGGCCGGGTCGACACCACCGTCGCCCGGACCGTCGGCCACACCTCCGCCCACCGCTGGGGCGAGGGCGAGAACCCCGACGCGTTCACCGGGCGCTGGACGGACGACGAGACCGTGACCACCGGCCGGACCGTCACGCGCACCCACCGCGCGTACACCATGGACAGTGAGACGACGGTCGGCGCGGGCGACCGGCTGCGGACCGTCCTCACCCTCGGGGACCGTGCCGACACCGTCGTCCTGCGCGACGGGCGGCGCCTCTCCTGGTCGGCCCTCGACGACACGTACAGCGGGGACGCGACCTACACCACCGGTGTGCCGCGCGACCAGCGGCACGCGGTCGCCACCACGACCGAGCGGTACCGGCTGTACGGCTCCGACGGCTGCTGGGACCGGAGCCTGACGACGGTTCAGGGAACGCTCACCGAGGACCGGCGGCGCTGCTGAACAGCACGGTGCCCGGCCCCCGACGTGCGGGGACCGGGCACCGTACGCCTCAGGCCGGCTTGACCGAGTCCACGCCCGAGCGGGCCTTGCGCCACTCGCCGCGCGTGAAGTCGGGGATCTCCTGCGGCGCGCCGTTCGCCTTGACCGAGGCGTGGCTCAGCGGCACCGGAGCCGTCCAGGTGGCGGCGTCGTACACGTCGAAGTCAGGGACGAGTCCCCGCTGCACGCACTGCATCAGCCGGTAGATCATGATGTAGTCCATGCCGCCGTGCCCGCCGGGCGGATTGGCGTGCTCCTTCCAGAGCCAGTGGTCGAACTCGCCCGCGTAGGCCGAGAAGTCGGCCCACTGGTCGTTCGTGTGGTCCGGCTCCAGGTAGATCCGGGCCGGGTAGTCCTCGAAGACGCCCTTCGTGCCGCCCAGACTGTTGATCCGGCTGTACGGGTGCGGGGTGGAGACGTCGTGCTCCAGCCGGATGATCCGGCCCTTGGCCGTCCGGACCATGCTGATCGTCCGGTCGCTCTCGATGTACGTCTCCTTCCAGCTCGGGTCGCCGGCCGGCATGTGCTCCGCGCGGTACTCGGCCAGGCCGAGCGCCTGCGTGCCGAAGCTGCTGATGCTCACCACCCGGTCGCCGCGGTTGACGTCCATGTAGTTGGCGACGGGGCCGAAGCCGTGGTTCGGGTAGAGGTCGCCGCGCAGCCGCGTGTGCCACAGCCGGCGCCAGGGCCCCTCGTAGTAGGTCGGCGAGAACATCAGGCCCCGCAGGTCGTGGTTGTACGCCCCCGCGCCGTGGAGCAGCTGGCCGAACTTGCCGGCGTGCGCCATCCGCAGGACCCGCATCTCGTTCCGCCCGTAGCAGCAGTTCTCCAGCTGCATGCAGTGGCGACGGGTCTGCTCGGACAGGTCGACCAGCTCCCAGAGCTCGTCGATCCGCATCGCGATCGGACACTCCACGCCGACGTGCTTGCCGTTCAGCATCGCCGTCCGGGCCATCTCGAAATGGAAGTCCCAGGGGGTGGCCACGTACACGAAGTCGAGGTCGGAGCGGGCGCAGAGGTTCTCGTAGTCGTCCTCGCCGTGGGTGTACACGGCGGGGGCGGGCTGACCGGCGGCGACGACCTTCGCGGCGGCCCGCTCGGCCTTCTCCCGCACCGGGTCGCAGACGGCCACCACCCGCACCCAGGGAAGCGCGAGGAAGAGGCCGATCATGCCGTTGCCCCGGTTGCCGAGGCCGATGATGCCGACGCGGACGGTCGAACGGCCCTCGAAGGGGACCCCGGCCATGGTCGCTCCGCGACGCTTCGGCGCGACGGGCGTGGTCTCCGGAGACGCCGGCGCGGTCTCCGCGGAAGCCGTGGTGGCGGCCTGGGCGGCCGGCGCGCCCGCGGCGGCGATGCCGAGACCCGCTCCGGCCGCTCCGGCGGTCGTCTTGAGGACTTTGCGGCGGCTCGGGGTGTGCGGTACGTGCTCGTTCATGGAACCTCCAGGAGCTGTGTGCACGGCTGTTTCATGAATCCCGCACAGGACCCTGGCCCCCGTGACCAACGGTGCGCAAGGGCGCGGATAGGACTCTTGCGACGGGTAGTTGGACTTTACTGTTCCGGATATCTCGGGGAGTCGTACCGTGCAGCGGCCGTCACCCGAACGTACGAAGGACCCCTCACCGGCCGGGGTGAGGAGTCTCTTCGGAGGGGCTCGTCGCAGGCTGACGGACGGTCAGGGGCGGGTCGCGCGCTCCAGGGAGAGCAGCACCGACTGGTAGCTCCGGCCCGTCGCCCGCTCCATCCCGATCTCGCACATCCGGTTGGCCGAGAGATGCGCGTCGAAGGAGCGGGAGGTGACCTCCGCCGCCTCCCGAGCCGTCGCCGAGGCCGTCAGCTCCGGATGGAGCATGCCCCGGTCGCCCGCGAAGGCGCAGCAGCCCGAGTCGACGGGGACGACGACCTCCTCGGCGCACGCCCCGGCGAGCCGGGTGAGCTGCTCCTCGTCCCCCAGGTGCTTCATGGAACAGGTCGGATGGACCACGGCGGAGGCGACCCGGCGGCGTACGTCGAGCCGGGGGAGCAGCTCGTCCGCCGCCCAGACGAGCGAGTCGAGGACGGTCATCTCGGCGTGCAGCTCGCGGTTGTCGTCCGTGAGGTACGGGACGACCTCGTGCGCGATACCGAGCGTGCAGGAGGAGGCGTCGACGACGAGGGGGAGCTTCCCGCCGGCGGTCCAGCCCCAGGCCGCCTCGACGACGCGGTTGGCCATGATCTCGTTACCCCGCTGGTACCCCTTGGAGTGCCAGATCGTCGCGCAGCACGTTCCGGCCACGTCGTCGGGGATCCACACCGGCTTCCCGGCCCGCGCGGAGACGGCGACGACGGCTTCGGGGAGGGAGGGGCCGGTGTGGCCGTCGGGTCCGCCGAAGATCCGGTTGACGCAGGCGGGGTAGTAGACGGCGGTGGCGGCGGGGCGGTGGGTGCGGGGCAGCCGGCGGGCGGCGGCGCCGGGGATCTCGGGCAGCCATTCCGGTACGAGATCGGGGCGGACCGCCTTGCGGGCCAGGCCCGTCACCCGCTCCAGGACCCGGTCGCCGATCCGGTCCGCGGCGGCGACGGCGAGCCGCGCCGAGGCCTCGACCGCCCGGAAGTTCCTCGCGGCCAGGGCGGCGATCCGCTCCTCGCGCGACGAGTGCCGCTCGTGGCGGAACTCCTTCATCAGCGCGCCGGTGTCGATCCCCACCGGGCAGGCCAGCTTGCAGGTGGAGTCGCCGGCGCAGGTGTCGACGGCGTCGTAGCCGTAGGCCTCCAGGAGCCGGGCCTCGACGGGGGAGCCGTCGGGCTGCCGCATCATCTCCCGGCGCAGCACGATCCGCTGGCGCGGAGTGGTCGTCAGGTCGTGGCTGGGACAGGTCGGTTCGCAGAAGCCGCACTCGATGCAGGGGTCGGCGATCAGTTCGACCTTGGGGATCGTCTTCAGGCCACGCAGATGGGCCTGCGGGTCGCGGTCGAGGACGATCCTGGGGGCGAGGATCCCGTCGGGGTCGATGACCTCCTTCACCCGCCACATCAGCTCGGTCGCCTTCGTCCCCCACTCCAGCTCCAGGAAGGGCGCGATGTTGCGGCCGGTGGCGTGCTCGGCCTTGAGCGAGCCGTCGAACCGCTCCACGGTCAGCTTGCAGAACTCGTCCATGAAGGCCGCGTACCGCTCGACGTCGGCGTGCTCGGCCGAGTCGAAGGCGAGGAGGAAGTGGAGGTTGCCATGGGCCGCGTGGCCCGCGACGGCCGCGTCGAAGCCGTGCCGGGACTGGAGGTCGAGCAGTTCGGCGCAGGCCTCCGAGAGCCGGCCCGGCGGCACCGCGAAGTCCTCGGTGATGAGGGTCGTCCCCGAGGGGCGCGAGCCGCCGACGGCCGTCACGAACGCCTTGCGGGCCTTCCAGTAGCCGTTGATCGTCCTCGGGTCGCGGGTGAAGGCGTTCTCCACGGACGGCACCGGGGCGACCAGGTCGAGCCCGGCCAGGACCGCGTCAGCCGCCCTCTCGTACGCCTCCCGCGCCGCCGCGTCCGGGGCCCGGAACTCGACCAGGAGCGCCGCCGTCTCCTTCGGCAGCTCCGCCCAGTCCGCCGGCACCCCCGAGACGCTGACCGAGGCGCGGAGCGTGTTGCCGTCCATCAGCTCCACGGCGAGCGCCCCGGCCTCGTTGAACAGCGGCACGGCCGCCGCGGCGGCCGGGAGCGAGGGGAAGAAGAGCAGCGCCGTGGAGATCTCCCGGTCCAGCGGCAGGGTGTCGAAGACCGTCTCGGCGATGAAGCCGAAGGTGCCCTCGGAGCCGACCATCAGGCCCCGCAGGATCTCCACCGGCGTGGAGCCGTCGAGGAAGGCGTCGAGCCGGTAGCCGTTGGTGTTCTTGATGGCGTACTTGGCCCGGATCCTGGCGGTGAGCTCGGCGTCCGCCTCGATCTCCGCCTTGAGCGCGAGGAGACCGGCGCACAGCCTCGGTTCGGCGCGCCCGAGTTCCTCGTCGGCGGCGGGATCGGCGGTGTCGACCACGGTCCCCGACGGCAGGACGAAGGTCAGCGAGGCCAGTGTCCGGTACGAGTTCCGGGTGGTCCCGGCGGTCATTCCGGAGGCGTTGTTGGCGACGACCCCGCCGAGCGTGCAGGCGATGGCGCTGGCCGGGTCGGGCCCGAGGACCCGACCGTGCGGGGCGAGCGCGGCGTTGGCCCGGACGACGGTGGTGCCGGGGCGGATCCGGGCACGGGCGCCCCCGTCCAGGACCTCGACGCCCGCCCAGTGGCGGCGTACGTCGACGAGGATGTCCTCGCCCTGCGCCTGGCCGTTCAGACTGGTCCCGGCGGCCCGGAAGACCACCTCGCGGCCCTTGCCGTGGG
Source organism: Streptomyces sp. NPDC055103 (assembly GCF_053607625.1). Classification (NCBI taxonomy): domain Bacteria; kingdom Bacillati; phylum Actinomycetota; class Actinomycetes; order Kitasatosporales; family Streptomycetaceae; genus Streptomyces; species Streptomyces sp. NPDC055103. Next base: position 145,094 of record NZ_JBSGTX010000007.1, on the reverse strand, counting down.
CGTACGACAGGACGGCGGAGATGTCGTCGATGTCCTCGGCGACCACGACGACCTGCGGGACGAAGCGGTACGGGCTGGCGTCGGAGGCGTAGCGGACCAGGTCGGAGAGGCCCGAGAGGACCTTCTCGGGGCCGAGGAGCTCCGCCAGCTCCTCCCGCAGCCGCCGAGGCGTGCCCCGTGACTGGAGCTCGGGAACCCGGTCCGGGGCCGGACTCCGCTTCGTGCCGGGGCGGAGGGCCTGCGGGTTCGGCTCAAGCAGCGGCATGTCACGGCTCCCCTTCGGCGCGTCCCCGTGCCCGGCGGGTCAGCAGCCGCTCTCCGGGACGCGGTCGACCAGAGCGGACAGCAGACCTCCGAGCACCTCGCGCTGATCGACGGTCAATGGAGCAAGGATGTCCTCTGCGGCCGCCCTTCGCGCGCTGCGCAGCTCCCGCAGCGTGGCGCGCCCCGCGTCGGTGAGCTCGATCCGGACCACCCGGCGGTTGCTCGGGTCGGGGACCCTGCGCACCCGGCCGACCGCCTCCAGGCCGTCGACGAGGCTGGTCACGGCCCTCGGGACGACTTCGAGCCGGGTCGCGAGATCGGCCATCCGGGGCGGCTCCCCGAAGTGCGCGACCGTGCGCAGGAGCCGAGACTGCGCGGGGGTGATGCCGACCGGCTCCAGGTGGTGCTTCTGGATCCGGTGCAGACGCCGGGTGAGACGCAGCAGCTGCTCGGCGAGGAGCCCGTCGGCGTCGGACCCGCTCAGGCCGGCCGATCCGCCGGGCCGGTCGGAGGTGGTCGGCCGGTCGGACCCGCTCAGGCGGTCGGAGGTGCTCATGCCGGAACAATATCAGGACCTTGTTCATTGTGAGTATAGGTAACAATGAGCTATGGTCTCTATCGACCATCGCACTGCCCACTCCCGAAGGAGCCCATGCGCCCCCACGGCCAGTCCGACTGGACGCCCCCGCCCCGCGACTCCGCCCAGCCCAAGGAGCCCGCGCAGCTGCGGCGCATCCTGCGGCTCTTCCGTCCCTACCGCGCCCGCCTCGCGCTCGTCGGCCTCCTGGTCGGCGCCGCCTCGCTGGTCTCGGTCGCCTCGCCGTTCCTGCTCAAGGAGATCCTGGACACCGCGATCCCGCAGGGCCGTACGGGGCTGCTCAGCCTCCTCGCCCTCGGCATGATCGCGACCGCCGTCCTGACCAGCGTCTTCGGCGTGCTTCAGACCCTCATCTCCACCACCGTCGGCCAGCGGGTCATGCACGACCTGCGCACCGGGGTGTACGAGCAGCTCCAGCGGATGCCGCTCGCCTTCTTCACGCGCACCCGCACGGGCGAGGTCCAGTCCCGCATCGCCAACGACATCGGCGGCATGCAGGCGACGGTGACCTCCACGGCCACCTCGCTCGTCTCCAACCTCACCGCCGTCGTCGCGACCGTCGTCGCCATGCTCGCCCTGGACTGGCGGCTCACCGTCGTCTCCCTGCTCCTGCTGCCCGTCTTCGTCTGGATCAGCCGCCGCGTCGGCCGCGAGCGCAAGGCGATCACCACCCAGCGCCAGAAGCAGATGGCCGCGATGGCCGCGACCGTGACCGAGTCCCTCTCGGTCAGCGGCATCCTCCTGGGCCGCACGATGGGCCGCGCCGACTCCCTGACCAAGTCCTTCGCCGAGGAGTCCGAGCGCCTCGTCGACCTCGAAGTGCGCTCCTCCATGGCCGGACGGTGGCGCATGTCCACCATCGGCATCGTCATGGCCGCCATGCCCGCCCTGATCTACTGGGCCGCCGGCATCGCGCTCCAGTCGGGCGGCCCCGGGATATCGCTCGGCACGCTCGTCGCCTTCGTCTCGCTCCAGCAGGGCCTCTTCCGGCCCGCCGTGAGCCTGCTCTCCACTGGCGTGCAGATGCAGACCTCGCTCGCCCTCTTCCAGCGCATCTTCGAATACCTGGACCTGCCCGTCGACATCACCGAGCCCGCCGAGCCCGTCCGGCTCGCGAAGGTCCGGGGCGAGGTGAGCTTCGAGAGGGTGGAGTTCCACTACGACCCCGAGGGGCAGAAGCGCGCGACCCTCGACGGGATCGACGTCACCGTCCCCGCCGGCGGCAGCCTGGCCGTCGTCGGCCCCACCGGCTCGGGGAAGTCCACCCTCAGCTATCTCGTGCCCCGGCTGTACGACGTCACCGGTGGCCGCGTCGCCCTCGACGGCGTCGACGTCCGGGACCTCGACTTCGACACCCTGGCCCGTGCCGTCGGTGTCGTCTCCCAGGAGACCTACCTCTTCCACGCCTCGGTCGCCGACAACCTGCGCTTCGCCAAGCCGGACGCCACCGACGAGGAGATCGAGGCCGCCGCGCGCGCCGCGCAGATCCACGACCACATCGCCTCGCTGCCCGAGGGCTACGACACCCTCGTCGGGGAGCGCGGCTACCGCTTCTCCGGCGGCGAGAAGCAGCGCCTCGCCATCGCGCGCACGATCCTGCGCGACCCGCCGGTGCTCATCCTCGACGAGGCGACCAGCGCCCTGGACACGCGGACGGAGCACGCCGTGCAGCAGGCCATCGACGCGCTCTCGGCCGGCCGCACCACCATCACCATCGCCCACCGGCTCTCCACCGTCCGCGACGCCGACCAGATCGTCGTCCTGGAGGCGGGGCGGATCGCGGAGCGCGGGACGCACGAGGAGCTGCTCGCGCGGGACGGGCGATACGCGGCCCTGGTCCGCAGGGGCGCGCGGGCTGCCGTGACGGGCGCGACGGAGGTCACGGCGGAAAGCACGGCGGAAAGCACGGCGGAGGGCACGGCGGAGGGCACGGCGGAGGGCACGGCGGAGGTCACGGCGGAGGTCACGGCGGAGGTCACGGCGACAGGCGAACAAGCGAACGTGGGATCGGTTGTTCCCCAGAACGTGTGATCGTGCCGGGAATCGTTGCCCAACTCCCGTACGGCATCGGAAGATTACGGAGTGCGAGCGACGGGCTGCAGACCGCGACCGCACCGTCCCACTGATGTACCTGTACGAGGAGAAGCACCACCATGAACGTCATCACCGATCTGCTCGCCGGCGTCTTCCACTTCCTGGGTTGGCTCGTCTGACGATCGCAGTGCCCGGCGCCGTCGGTTCCCCGTCCCAGGGGACCGGCGGCGCCGCCGCGTGCGCGGGGCTCCCCGGAATCCCGTACGACGCGGGTTAGCGTGCGGCCATGACGTACCGGCAGTCGTCACCGTACGCACCCCCACGCCACCCCCGCCGCCCCTCACTTCCCCGCCCTCCCCGTCGCTCCCGCCTCACCCGGCGCGGCCGGCTGGCGCTGCTGCTCGGCGCGGTCGTCGCCGTGGCGGCGGCGATCACCGTCCCGCTCCTGCTCCCCGGCGACGAACCGGCCGTCGAACAGCCCCGTAGCCTCGTCGTCCCGGAAGGGTGGCGGGCGGGGCAGATCTACACGGCCGTCGACCGGGCGCTCGGACTGCCCGAGGGAACGGCGCGAAAGGCCGCGACCGTACCGGGCGCGGTCCTCCCGCTCCCCGCCGCGGCGGGCGGCAATCCGGAGGGCTATCTGTTCCCCGCCACGTACCCGGTCGTGGCCGCCACCACCCCGGAGGGACTCCTCCGCTACATGGCGGAGACCGCGGGCAAACGGTTCGGCACCGAGCGGATCGCCGAGGGCGCGCGGGCGTACGGCATGAGCGTCTACCAGGCGGTGATCACGGCCAGCATCGTGCAGGCGGAGGCCGACAGCCCCGAGGACATGGCCAAGGTCGCCCGGGTCGTGCACAACCGGCTCGCCCGGGGCATGGCCCTGCAGATGGACTCGACCCTGAACTACGCGCTGGGCCGCAGCACCGTCGACACGACCTTCGACGACACGAAGATCGCGAGCCCGTACAACACGTACGAGCGGAAGGGCCTGCCGCCGACGCCCATCGGGAACCCGGGGGAGCAGGCGCTGGACGCGGTGATCCGCCCGGCGGACGGCGACTGGCTGTACTTCGTCACGGTGGCCCCGGGGGACACCCGCTTCACCGCCGACTACGCGCTCCACCAGGAGAACGTGGCGGAGTTCAACGCCAACAGGCGGGCCGCGACGTCCTGAGACCTTCAGACGGCGGCGACGGCGGTGGCGGGCTCGCGGTCCAGCAGGCGGCGGATGTCCGAGACGGCCGCGCGGCCGGCGCGGTTGGCGCCGATCGTCGAGGCCGAGGGGCCGTAGCCGACGAGATGGACGCGCTCGTCCCGGGCCGCCCGCGTCCCCTCCACCCGGATGCCGCCGCCCGGCTCCCGCAGGCGCAGCGGCGTGAGGTGGTCGATGGCGGCCCGGAAGCCGGTCGCCCAGAGGATCACGTCCGCGTCGACGGTCCGGCCGTCGTCCCAGGCCACCCCGGTCGGGGTGATCCGGTCGAACATCGGCAGCCGGTCCAGGACGCCGCGCTCGCGGGCCTCGCGGATCGCGTCGTTGAGCGGGAGGCCCGTGACCGAGACGACGCTCTGCGGCGGCAGTCCGCGGCGTACCCGCTCCTCGACGAGCGCCACTGCGGCGCGGCCTTCCGCCTCGCCGAAGGGTCCCTCGCGGAAGACGGGCTCGCGCCGGGTCACCCAGGTCGTCGCGGCGGCGGCCTCGGCGATCTCCATGAGGTGCTGGGTCCCGGAGGCCCCGCCGCCGACGACGATCACCCGCTTCCCGGCGAACTCCTCGGGGCCGGGGTAGTCGGCGGTGTGCAGCTGGCGGCCCCGGAAGGTCTCCTGCCCCTGGTAGCGCGGCCAGAAGGGGCGGTCCCAGGTGCCGGTCGCGTTGATCAGGGCGCGCGTGGCGTACCGGCCCTCGGAGGTCTCGACGAGCAGCCGCCCGGCGCCGCCCTCCCGCACGGCGGTGACGTCGACTGGCCGGTGGACGCGCAGGTCGAAGGTCCGCTCGTACGTGTCGAAGTACGCGCCGATCACCTCCGAGGAGGGGCGCATGGGGTCGGCGCCGGTCAGCTCCATGCCGGGCAGCGCGTGCATCCCGTGCACCTTGCCGTACGTGAGGGAGGGCCACCGGAACTGCCAGGCGCCGCCCGCGCGCGGGGCGTGGTCGAGGACGACGAAGTCCCGGTCCGGCTCCAGGCCGGCCCGTCGCAGGTGGAAGGCGGCCGAGAGCCCCGCCTGCCCGGCGCCGATGACGACGACGTCCACCGCGCTGACATCCGCGACCGCTGCTACCCCAAAATCGTTCACGGTTCTACCAACCGCCCGGGGGTCGCGGTTCTTCCCTTTCCGGTCAGCCGGTCAGCCGGTCAGCCGGTCAGTCGGTCAGTCGGTCGGTCGGTCGGCCGGTCAGCAGCCCGCGGGCCGCGAGCTCCGGTGTCACGCCCTCGCCGAACCAGCACGCCTCCTCCAGGTGCGGGTGGCCCGACAGGACGAAGTGCTCCGCGTGCCGAGTCGCGCGAGACTGTGTGCAGCCGGACTCCGAAGCGGACCTTCCGTCCGCGTTCCTCCGCGAGGCGGCGGATCCAGTCGATCTTCTCCTTCACCTGCCACGGCGGCTCGCCCCAGGTCAGATAGACGTCCGTGTGCTCCGCCGCGACCGGGCCCGCCGCCGCGGACGAACCGCCGAGGAAGACCTCCGGCAGCGGGTCCGGCGGCAGGGCGGTCAGCCCCTCTCGATCCGGAAGTGCTCGCCGTCGAAGTCGTACGGCCGCCCGCTCCGGACGCCCCGTACGACCGACAGGAACTCGGCCGTGCGCGCGTCCGCCGGTCGTGGTCCAGGCGGTCGCCGAAGCGGCGCCGCTCGGCGGAGTCCCCGCCGGTCACCACGTTGAGGAGCAGCCGGCCCCGGGTGATCCGCTGGTACGTGGCGGCCATCTGCGCCGCCAGTACGGGTGAGATGACGCCGGGCCCGAACGCGACGAGGAACGTGAGGCGCTCGGTGTGCTGGGCGAGCGCGACCGTGGTGAGCCAGGCGTCCTCGCACCAGGAACCAGTGCAGGTGGACGGTCGTGAGGGGGCCTTTCCGTCAGCGCGTCGAAGGTGCGCCGCGGCGGTCGTGGGCTCGGAGCGGGCACGCGCGCACGACGTCAGGGCGTCACGAAGGGAGACGAGGGGGAGGGTGAGAGGGCGTCAGCGGCCGCGGCGACACGCGGCGGAGGCCACCCGCAGCAGGTCGATGTGACCGCGCGTGGTGAGCAGGGCTGAACGCAACATGGCGCGGACGTAGCGGCCTCCGGGGGTCGGGTCAACGACCGTCCCGGGGCGTGGACTCGCGGGGATAGCCACGGGCAGGCCTCGGGCCGCGTCCGGAAAGTCCCGCCGGGCGGACCGCGCTGCTTTCCGGACACGGCCCAGGGGTGTCCCGCCGATCAAGCCGGGCCCGACCGGCGGGACACCCCCTAAGCTGCGATCCGGCACAGGCCCCGACCCAGGAGCGCACCTCATGTTCGACCGCGACCGGAAGCACCCGTACCCCGACGCCCTCCGCACGGACCAGGCACCCGCGCCGCACGCGCTCCTCGCGCCGGTGACCGGTCTCCTGGGCACCTGGGTCGGCCGGGGCCGCGGCGCGTACCCGACGCTGGCCGAGGAGTTCGCGTACGAGCAGGAGGTCACCTTCAGCCACGACGGGCGCCCCTTCCTCCACTACGACGCCCGCGCCTGGATCGTCGACGCCGACGGCACCCCGCAGCGGCCCGCCGCCCGCGAGACCGGCTGGTGGCGTCTGCAGCCCGACGGGCGCGTCGAGGCGCTGATCACCCAGCCCACCGGAATCGCGGAGATCCTCGTCGGCGGCGCGGCGGACGACGGGGTCGACCTCACCACCCATCAGGTGGCACTCACCCCGACGGCCAAGGAGGTGACCGCGACCCGCCGCCGCTACACGCTGACCGGCGAGGACACGCTCGACTTCCGCCACGACCTCGCGGCGGTCGGGCAGCCGCTGCAGTACCACCTCTCGGCACACCTCCGACGCGAGAACGGGAACTGAGTCCATGCAGCAGCGTGTGAGCGACGCCGATCCGTACCTGTGGCTGGAAGACGTGTCGGGCGAGGCGGCCCTGGCCTGGGTGGCCGAGCGGAACGCGGAGACGGCCGGCGTCCTCGTCGCCGACCCCGCCTTCGCGCCGCTCAAGGAGCGCGTCCGCGAGGTGATGGACGCCGCGGACCGCATCCCGTACACCGTCCGGCGCGGCGCGTACCTCTACAACTTCTGGCGCGACGCCGAGCACGTGCGAGGCGTGTGGCGGCGCACCACCCTGGAGCAGTACCGCAAGGACGCCCCCGAATGGGAGGTCCTCCTCGACGTCGACGCGCTCGCCGCGGCCGAGGACGAGAAGTGGGTCTGGGGCGGGGCCCGCGTGCGCCGCCCCGCGTGCGACCGGGCCCTCGTACAGCTCTCGCGCGACGGCGGGGACGCCGTCGTGGTCCGGGAGTTCGACCTCTCCACCCGGCGGTTCACCGAGGACGGCTTCCGGGTGGAAGAGGCGAAGACCCGAGCCGGCTGGATCGACGCCGACACCCTCTTCGTCGGTACGGACACGGGCCCCGGCTCCATGACCGACTCCGGCTACCCGCGCCAGGTCCGCAGGTGGCGGCGGGGCACCCCGGTGGAGGAGGCCGAGCTCGTCTTCGAGGCCGGGCAGGGGGACGTGTCGGCCTGGGGGTATCACGACAGCACCCCCGGCTTCGAGCGGGACTTCGTCGGCCGCGCCCTCGACTTCTTCCGCAGCGAGACGTATCTCCTGCGGCCCGACGCGACGCTCGTCAGGATCGACGTCCCCGAGGACGCCGTCGCGTACGCCCACCGCCGGCACCTGATCGTCACCCTGAAGTCCGCGTGGCTCGGGCAGCCGACGGGCTCCCTCCTCGCGTTCGACTTCGACGCCTTCCTCGCGGGGGACCGTACCCCCGAGGTGCTGTTCACCCCGGACGAGCGGACGGCGCTCGCCGGGCACGCGTGGACCCGTCACCACCTGATCCTGGAGACGATGCACGACGTCAGCACCCGCATCGAGGTCCTCACCCCCGCCCCCGACGGCGGCTGGACCCGCGAGCCGCTCGTCGGCGTCCCGGAACTGTCCGCCGTCAGCGTCGTCGACACCGACCCCGACGTCTCCGACGAGTACTTCCTCGACGTGTCGGGATTCCTCCAGCCCTCCACCCTGTACCGCGGGACGATCGGCGCCGACACGGAACTCCTCAAGCAGGCCCCGGACCGCTTCTCCGCCGCCGGACTCACCGTGGAGCAGTACTTCGCGACCTCCCGCGACGGCACGAGCGTCCCGTACTTCGTCATCGGCCCCGACCACGCCACCACCGGTCCCGGCCCCACGCTGCTCTACGGCTACGGCGGCTTCGAGGTCTCCCTCACGCCCTCCTACGGCTCCGTCACCGGCCGGGCGTGGCTGGAGCGCGGCGGCACGTACGTGATCGCGAACATCCGGGGCGGCGGCGAGTACGGACCGGACTGGCACCAGGCCGCGCTGGGCGCCGACCGGCCCCGGGCCTTCGAGGACTTCGCGGCCGTCGCCGAGGACCTCGTCGCGCGCGGCGTCACCACCCCGGCCATGCTCGGCGCCTCCGGCGGCAGCAACGGCGGCCTGCTCATGGGCGCGATGCTCACCCGCCACCCCGGACTCTTCGGCGCGATCGTCGCCCAGGTGCCGCTGCTCGACATGACCCGCTTCCACAAGCTCCTCGCGGGCGCGTCCTGGATCGCCGAGTACGGCGACCCCGACGACGAGGCCGACCTGCCGCACCTCCGCGACATCTCCCCGTACCACCGACTCGCGGCGGACGCGGCCTACCCGCCGGTGCTCCTGATGACCTCCACCCGCGACGACCGCGTCCACCCCGGCCACGCCCGCAAGACGGCGGCGCGGCTGCGGGAGTTCGGCCATGAGGTGCTCTTCCACGAGAACACCGGCGGCGGACACGCGGGCGCCGGCGACAACGAACAGGCCGCGCACAACAGCGCCCTCGTCCACACCTTCCTGTGGCAGCGTCTCGCGGGGTCGGTCGCGGGCTGATCTCCACGGGTCCGGGCGCGTTGACGCGGGCCCGGCGTCACAGCCAGCCGGAGCGCTGGGCCTGCAGGGCCATCTGGAACCGGCTCGTGGCGCCGAGCCGGGCCATCAGGATCTGGATCCGGCGGAACAGCGTGCGACGGCTGACGCCGAGCTCCCGGGCGATCACGTCGTCGCTCGCGCCGCCCGCGAGCAGCCACAGCAGGCGGCGGTCGGCGGGCGGCAGGCCACCCGGGCGGGCGGTGTGGCCGTGGAAGGGCAGGGCCTGCTGCCAGGCCTGCTCGAACAGCGCGACGAGCGCCGAGAGCAGGCCGCAGGGCTGCACGACCAGCATCGTGTTGTGGACGTCGGCCTCCTTGATCGACAGCGACACCAGCGCGTACGCGTCGTCGATGATCACCAGCTTGACCGGCACCGACGGCAGCACCCGCGCCTGCTCGCCGGCCTCGACGCAGGGCTCGATGGCCGATTCCAGATTGCCCGGCAGCTCCAGCGACTCCCGCGAGTACACGACGCGCTGCGTCACCCCGCGGGCGAGGGTGGCCAGCGCGTCCTCGGTGGCGCCGGGCAGCGGGAAGTACGGCGGGGAGTCGAGCTGGCGGATCTGGTGGCGGGCACTCGCCCAGGCCTGGCGCATCCGCAGGCCGATCGCGTCGCCGCTGACGACCTCCACGAGGTGGTCGGTCTCACCCGCGAGCCGCTGCCGCCGGAACGCCTCGAACGCGCTCCCGACGGTGATGCGGGACTCGTCGAGCTCCGCGGCCCGGTGCCGGCCGAGGATCTCCAGGCCCGCCGCGGGCGGCACGGGCGCCACGACGTCCTCGCCCTCCACGGCGGCGTTCGCGAGCCCCGCGTCGACCAGGGCGCCGTACGCCGCCGAGAGCGCGTCCCCCTCGAGGCCGGCCGCCGAACCGATCGCGCTCAGCCGGGCCGGCGCCCGCTGGAGCAGTTCGAGGTAGACCCGGACCGCGTCCTGATCGATCCCGAGGAGCCGGAGGGCCTCACCGAGTTTCGCGTTCGCCATGAGCCGCATTATCGACGGCCGGCGCCCCTTCCGCACCCATGCACGAGGCCCGCGATGGCCGATCTGTGCCACTGGCGGTCCTGGGCACCCAGCGGCCGCCGAGCGCAGTACTGTCCGTGAGGCGCCGATGACCGGCTGCCGAGGACCCCACCGAGAAGAAGGTGCATCGCATGGCGAAGCGTCGCAAGAACGGGCTCTACGACGGCGTCTCCGCGGAGCTCTCCGCCCTGATGCGGACCGGCTGGGCCGACACCGAGCGCCACGGCCTGGAGGCCGAAGAGCAGGCCCCGTACGCGGCCGCCCGCCGCGCCGCCCTCTCGGCCCTCTTCCCCGGCGAGCGCCTGGTCATACCTTCCGGCAACCTCAAGACCCGCTCGAACGACGACACCTACCCGTTCCGCCCGTACACGGGTTACGTGCACATGACCGGCGACCAGGCCCGCGACGGCGCCCTCGTCCTCGAACCCCGCGCGGACGGCGGCCACGACGCCTACTGCTACCAGCTGGCCCGCGACAGCCGGGACAACGACGAGTTCTGGATCGGTTACACGGCCGAACTGTGGATGGGCCGGCGCCGTTCGCTCGCCGAGTCGGAGATCGTCCTCGGCCTGCCCTGCCGCGACGTCCGCACCATCGCCGCGGACCTCGCCGCCGCCTCCACCGACGTTCCCACCCGGATCGTCCGCGGCCACGACCCGGCCCTGGAGGCCGCCGTCACCACCGACGAGGACCGCGACTACGAGCTGGAGGAGGCGCTCAGCGACCTCCGCCTCGTCAAGGACGACTGGGAGATCGGCGAGATGCGCAAGGCGGTGGACTCCACCGTCCGCGGATTCACCGACTGCGTCGCCGAGCTGTCCCGGGCGATCGCGACGTCCGAGCGCTGGATCGAGGGCACCTTCTTCCGCCGCGCCCGCCTGGAGGGCAATGCCCTCGGCTACGGCTCGATCTGCGCCGCCGGCGAGCACGCCACGATCATGCACTGGACGGACAACGACGGACCGGTCCGCCCCGGCGAGCTCCTCCTCCTCGACGCCGGCGTGGAGACGAACTCCCTCTACACCGCCGACGTCACCCGCACCCTCCCGATCAGCGGCACCTTCAACGACGTCCAGCGCAAGGTGTACGACGCGGTGTACGAGGCCCAGGAGGCCGGCTTCGCCGCGGTGAAGCCGGGCGCCCGGTACCGCGACTTCCACGAGGCGTCGCAGCGCAGCATGACGGCGAAGCTGGTCGAGTGGGGCTTCATCGAGGGCCCCGTCGACCGGGCGTACGAGCTCGGCCTGCAGCGCCGCTTCACGATGGCGGGCACCGGCCACATGCTGGGCCTCGACGTCCACGACTGCGCCCACGCGCGCAACGAGGAGTACGTCGACGGTCTCCTGGAGCCGGGCATGGTGCTCACCGTCGAGCCCGGCCTGTACTTCCAGCCGGACGACCTGACCGTCCCCGAGGAGTGGCGCGGCATCGGCGTCCGGATCGAGGACGACCTGGTCGTCACCGAGAACGGCAACGAGAACCTGTCCGCCGGACTGCCGCGCTCCTCGGGCGAGGTCGAGGCGTGGATGGCCGAGTTCGCGGGCTGATCCACATACTGCCCAGGGGCCTGTCCGGCGGATGAGGGCCGGACAGGCCGCCTGAGGGGCGCGTTCGTTCGCTCGCGCGTTCGGAATTGTGGGCGTCAGGGGCTCCGAGCGGCCCGCGTATTCACCGGTTCAGGTGACAGTGGTCGAGGCGAAACGTCCCTCCCGGCGCTGACGCGGCCACGCTCGACGGGACACATGGACCCACCCTGTGGAGCGTCCGATGCAGTTGATTCCCCGTCACGACCCGCACCTCCTCGTCCGCTCGACCGGCGGACACACCGTCGCCGCGCTCCGCGGTGAGCTCGATCTCGTCCTGGTGCGACACCTGCGGCCCGAGCTCGACGCCCTCGTCCGGGAGTCCGACGCCCTGTCGGTCGACATCCGCAGGATCACCTTCTGCGACGCCACGGGTCTGGGCCTGCTCGCCCACTGTGCCGGACGGGTCCAGGCGCGGGGCGCCCGCTGGCGGCTGATCTGCGACCAGCCGTGGATCCTCCGGCTCATCCGCCTGACGGCGCTCGGCGAGCTGCTCCGCCCCGAGGCGGCAGCACCCGGGGACCAGCCGCCGGCCCACGGGGCCCCGGGCGCCCGGCCCTCCGAGCCCGGGGTGACGAGCCCGGTCTCGTAGGCCGCGATGACCGCCTGGGCGCGGTCGCGCAGTCGGAGCTTCGACAGGATGCGGGCGACGTGCGTCTTCACCGTCGCCTCGCTCAGCCGGAACCGTGCGGCCAGTTCGTCGGCCGCCGACATCGACGTCTACGGTGCTCCGCTGCTCGCGCTCCTCGCAGCAGCGGGAGTCGTGATCGCGACGGCCGGCGCGCTGCTCCCGGCGGGCTGGGCGGCCCGCACGAGCACGGCGCGGGCCCTGCGGGCGGAGTGGCGGGAGGACGGCCCTGCCGTCGCCCCCGCTCGTCGGACGAGACCTCCGCGATACCGTCGCGGCATGTCTGAAGTCCGGTTGACGACGCCCTCCTACCTCGTGCTCGGCCTCATCGACCAGTTGGGCGAGGCCAGTCCGTACGACGTGAAGGTCGAGGCCGCGCGGACCGTCGCGCCCTTCTGGTCGATGCCGCACGCGCAGGTGTACGCCCAGTGCGACCGGCTCCTGGAGGCGGGACTGCTGTCGGAGGTCCGTCAGACCGGTGGCCGGAACAGGCGTCTGATGAAGCTGACGGAGGAGGGGGCGGCGGCCCTGCGCGGCTGGCTCGCCGACTCCTCCTTCGTCCCGGTCGAGGCCCGTGAGCGGGGCATCCTCAAGCTGTGGTTCGGCGCGAGCCCGCGCGTCCACGCCCCGGTGCAGGCCGAGGAGCACCGGCGGACCCTCGGTGAGTATGAGGAACTGGCGGACGGGGTAGGGGAGTTGCTCACGCGCGGGCAGCGGGAGGCACTGGAGTTCGGCATCCGGTACGAGCGGATGATGGTCGATTTCTGGCAGTGGGTCGAGACCCGCGAGCCCTGACGGGGGAGAGGTGACGTTCCACGGGCGTCACCAGCGCGGCAACGAGCGGCGTCGCCAGCCGTGTTACCGCCGGTGTTACCGATGGGTTGACCCCAGCCGCCTCCCGCCCTACCTTCCTCCATAGTCCAAACAGGACTATCGCGCGTTCGGAGGGGGAACCGCCGTGGGACGTCCGACAAGCACGAGACGGGGGAGGGCCGCCGCCCTCGCGATCACGGTGGTCTGCGTGGCGTACGCGCCGATCGCGGCGACCGAGCTCTGGCCGTACGCGAGCCCCGGGGCGCCCGCCCTCGGCGAGTGGCTCCTCGGCCGGTCCGTCTCACCGGAGTTCGTGGCCGAAGCCGTGCGCGACCGGATGGGACCGTACGGCCGCAGTCTGGCGCCGCTGATCGTGCACTCCGTCCTCGGCGGCCTGCTGATGCTCCTCGGCCCCGTCCAACTGCTCTCGGCGGTACGGCGGCGCGTCCGGCTGCACCGGATCACCGGGACCGTCTTCGCCGTCACCGTGTACGTGTCGATGGCCGGTGCCGCCCTCTACCTCGTCCGCACCCCGCCGGAGCAGGCGTTCAGCGGGGCTGCGTTCTGGATCGTCCTCGCCACGATCCTCGTCGGCACCGTCGGCAGCGTGACCCTCGGCGTCCTCGCCGCCGTCCGCGGCCTCCCGGACCTGCACCAGCGCTGGATGCTGCTCTGCTACGGCTTCCTGATGACCGCTCCGCTGCTGCGCCTCGAATGGGGCTTCCTGCCCTCGCTCTACCCCGGGCTCTCGATCCAGGAGATCAACCGCGTCGCGATCATGCACCTCGGTTCCCTCGTCTCCTTCGGCGCCCTGCTCGCCTCCCGCGCGCTCGACCGGCGCACCACCGTCCCCGGCCTGACCGGTACGTGGTGTCCAGGGCCGGTCCTGGCCGCCGCCCACCTCGCGGGCGCCGCCGGACTGACCTGGATCACGGTCGCCTTCCTCGACCGGGGGACCGGCGGACGCCGGCTGCTCCTCGCCTACGTCGTCCCGTACGCCGTCACCTACGCCGTCATCGCGGTGCGGGCGGCACGCGCGCGCGTGCGCGGTGCGGACTGGGCGCGCGAGGAGTGGCGCCTGCACCTGGCTGCACTGTGCCTGGCCCCCGCGTTCTCGGCGGTGTCCGTGCCCGTACTGGAGCGGACCATGGGCCTCGACCGGCTCACGGCCCTGATCGCGGGCGTCGGCATCGGCTGCGGCATGCTCGCCTACGCGGCCGTCACGGTGGTCAGCCTGCGCGTACTGCACGGTCGCGAACTCCTCAAGCGGCAACGGACGTCGGCCGCGCCGGACATGGCCCCCGTAGCCGCCGCGACCCGGGGAGGCGACCTCTGATGAGCACCTCGAACGAGTACACGGCGTCGACAACGCCCCCGCCCCCGCCTTCGGCCCCGGTCTCGGGTGATGCGGACGCTCTCCACGGCAGGGAACTCTCACCCGCCGTGGTGCTCCTGAGCGGAGTCGTGGGCGGTATCAGCCTCACCGTGGGCACCCTGCTCGCGGTCACGAGCGTGGCCGGCCGCGCGGCGGGCGCCTGGGTGTCCCCGGAGGCGCTCACCCCCGGTGTCGTCGGCGCCGCCATGGCCGGCGTGGCACCCGCGCTGTTCACCCTCGGCAGGGCCCGCGTCTGGGAGGAGGCGCGGAGCCTCGTCCTGCCGCTCGTGATCGTCCTCGTCGGCCTCTTCACGGTGAGCCTGCTGAACGGCGGCGCCCTCCAGGCCGTCCACGGCGGCCCGCTGTTCCTGGCCCTCTTCAGCCTCGGCTGGGTCGCCACCCTCGGGCTGCTCGGGCTCGCGGCCGCCGCGTGCCTGGTCGCGCAGTACCGCAGGCCCGCCCCGTCGTCCGGGGCCGGACGCCCGCGCGTCGCGCCGCTGCCCGGCTGGTCGAAGCCGCTGCTCGCGGTCCTCGGCTCCGGATGGCTCGGCATCGGCGCGGGCCTGCTCGCCTTCCCCGCCTTCTGGGGTCCGCTCGTGCCGTGGACGGTGAACCGCGCCGACGCGCAGGGCCTCGGCGTATGGGCGCTGGCCCTGGGTGTCGGCGTCCTCGGCTCCCTGGCCGAGGACGACCTGACCCGTATCCGCCCCGCCCTCACGGCCGTCCCCGCGGTGGCACTCGCGACCGCCGTCATCCTCGCGGTCCACGCCAGGGCCGTCGACTGGACGTCGGGCCCGGGCGCGTCCCTCCTCGCCCTCGTCACCGGCCTGTTCGCCACCGGCGTCTCGGGCCGCCGACTCCTGTCGAGGGCGAGAACCGCCGCCGGCGGCGAGCTGCGGCAGAGCCCGTCATCAGAGTGATCGGGCTGTAACGCCGGACTGACGGAGGTGGAGGCGCCGAGACGCGCGCCGACGTCCAGCGACAGCCGGGTGTCGGTGTCGATGTCGGCCCGGTGTGCTCAGCCGGTCGTGGGCCAGGTCTCCCAGACCAGGTCGGGGCGTCGGTACGCGTCGTCGAACCAGGCATCGACCAGGGCGAGCGTGATCGTCACCGTCGTCAGGGACATGGAGGGGGCCTCGATCGTGACCCCGCACCGGTCATTGTCGGCCATCCCCGGCGATAGTGGCTTAGCGGGCGCCGGACGAGGCCCAGCCTTCGTTGTCACGGTGGCGGTCCAGCCCCACTGCCTCGAACTCGTCCTCACCCAGGCTCCTTCGCGCGCCAAGCCGCCCCAGGGCCTGGGAGATCGGGCTGACTGTTCGGGAGAACCGCTTCTTCGTGGGCTCATCCAGCGGCCCCAGGACCAGCGCCCCGTCAGCCCAGACGGCGGCTCGTTGCTCGCCGACGCCACCGAAGTACTCGGCCTCCACATAGGCAACCGGCCCTGAGGCCGACCACTGAGCGAGCAGCCTGTCGAAGCCACCCGGCAGCCGCCAGAATCCGAGAGCCCCTGTGGAGCTGCCGTCCGTGACGCCGTCGTAGACCTCATCCGTCATCGGCATCAGCGACAGGCCCTGTCGAAGGGGCGCCACTCGTGCTCCCTGAACGTTCTGTGCTGCGGCACGCAGCAGCTCGTCCCCTGCGATCACCGCCTGCAGTACGTAACCCACCCCAGGCCCCTCCCCAACCGATTGGAGCCCTCATCTTGCCTGAAGCGTCGCGCACGAACCGGAGCACCTGTCACTACAGAACCCACTACCCGCCGGCCGAAATCCTCTGGAGCCGCGGGGCCGTGGGGGTGATCATGGTGGGATGACCCAGTGCGCGCAGCCCGTCGACGACGTGACCGTGAACGGCCTCACCGTGGACGCCCTGATCGTCGTGGACGTGCAGTCGGCCTTCGTCGTCGGTGACGGGGCCGTGCCCGCGGCCGGGCGGCTCGTCGACCGGACGGCGGACCTGATCGCCCGGGCGCGGAGGGACGGGGCGCTCGTCGTCCACCTCCAGAACGACGGGCCGCCCGGCGCGGAGGACGAGCCCCACACGCCGGGCTGGGAACTCCACCACCCGGTCCGGCCGGGCCCCCGGGAGCTGGTGATCCGCAAGCCCCGGGACGACGGCTTCCACGAGACCCCGCTGGGCGGCGTCCTCACCGGCGCGGGAGTCACGGCGGTGGCCGTCTGCGGCGTGATGTCCGAGATGTGCGTGCAGGCGACGGCTCGTACGGCCCTGGCGCGCGGCTACCGCGTCGTCGTGCCGTACGACGCCCACGCGACCCAGGACTGCCCGGCGGTGCCGGGGGTCTGCGAGGCCGTACCGGCCGCGACGGTCTCCCGCGTCGCCGCGTACGCTCTCGGGAGCGACGCGGAGGTCACCGTGCCCGCCGCCGACGTCACCTTCAGGTCGCCCGTCTCCTAGGGAGCGGGGCGAGGATCGGTGGCCCGGGGCCGGGACGTCCGCCGTCCTATCCGGTCCGTGAGACGGTCGATTGCATAATCCTGCAATTCATTACATCCTGGTCCGGCCCCCACACCCCAGGACCGCTCCGGACCCGTCACCACCGCCGTACGACAGGGAAGACGACGCGCATGACCATCGAATGGCGTTACACGGTCCAGCAGGAGCTGGGCGTGTTGTCCCTGGCCGGGTTCCTCGGTGCCGATGCCCTCGGGCGGTTCACCGGGGCCGTGGGCTGGGCGGTGGCGCGCGGCACGGGGCCCGTCGTCCTCGATCTGAGCCGGCTGCGCGGCTGGTCCACGGGCGGGCAGCTCGCCGTCACGGAGGCCGCCCACCGACTCCGGGCCGCCGGGCGGAGCCTCGAGCTCGCCGCGATCCCCGCCGACGGCCCCCTCGTCCCCGTGGGCGAAGGCCCGGCGATCCCGGTCCACTGCGACCTCGACGCGGCGTTCGCCGCCCACCTCGACGCGGGTGCAGAGCAGCGCGCCTGGCGCAGCGACGCGTGGCCGAGCGAGTGAGCCGAGCCCGGCACTTCACGCGGCCCGACTCCGCCGATCGGTAGATCGCGCGTCCCGGAAAGCGCGAGGATGGGGCCATGGTGCAGAGAGTTGGTTCGACGCGAGGCGCGGGGTGGGTGCGATGAGCGGGCCGCTCTATCAGTTGAAGGCGGAGTTCTTCAAAAGCCTGGGACACCCCGTCCGGATCCGCGTCCTGGAGCTGCTGAGCGAACGCGAGCGCGCGGTCGCCGAGATGCTGCGTGACATCGGAGTCGAAGCGGCTTACCTCTCCCAGCAGTTGGCCGTGCTGCGCCGCGCGAACCTGGTCGTCGCCCGGCGCGAGGGCGTGACCGTGTACTACACCCTGACCAGCCCGCGGGTGGCGGAACTCCTGATGGTGGCGCGCTCGATCCTCTCCGGTGTCCACGCGGATCGGGCCGAACTGCTCGCCGACCTCAGGGCGGGCTCGTCCCCCGCGTCCTAGGAGGTGCGCCGGCCCCTTCCTCGTCATCTCTGGGGATCACCGTCCGGCTGGATCCCCGCCAGGAGGTTGAAGGCCCCGGTCAGCAGGTTGAGCGTGACCACCCCGACCACCTCGGCGATCACCCGGTCGCTCCAGCCGTGCGCCCGTACCTCGGCGACGTCCTCGTCCGCCAGGGAGCCCGGCTCGGCGAGGACCTTGAGTGCGAGGCCGATGAGCGCGGCCTCGCGCTGATCGGTCGACGTGCCCTGACGGGCCAGTTCGATGTCGGTCTCGCTCAGCCCCGTCGCCCGCCCGGCCGAGACGTGCGCCTCACGGCACGTTCCGCAGCCGATCCACTCCTGCACGGCGAGCGACAGCTTCTCGCTGAGGGAGCGGGGGATCTTCACCCGCTTCATCGCCCGGGACAGGCTCAGATAGCCGTCGAGCAGTGCCGGCGAGTGCGCCATCGTCGACACCATCTCGCCGACGGAGCCGTGCCGTTCGGCGATGTCGGTCAGCACCTCCCGCGCCCGGCCCGGCGCCTGCTCGGGGGTGAGTGCGGTCAGTCTTCTCGTGGTCACAGAGCCTCCTCGTTATACCCGTGGGGGGTATAACGCGGGGTGGGGTCGGGGAGTTCCCGGGGTGCGGGGGTTCTTGCTGTGTCGGGGGAAGCAGGGGGCGGCAGAGGTCAGGACAATGTCAGGGGTCAGGGGTCAGGGGTCAGGGGTCAGGGGTCAGGACAGTGTCAGGCGGGACGGGCTGTGGAACACCCAGTCGGGCGCGTACTCCACCTCCACCCCCGGCCGGGCGCCGGGCGCGAGCGCCGGAAGGCGGTCGAGCAGGACACCGAGACCGATCTCGGCCTCCGCGCGCGCCAGCGCCGCCCCCGCGCAGTAGTGGATGCCCAGACCGAAGGCGCAGTGCCGGCCGCTGTCCCGGTGGATGTCGAGGACATCGGGGTCCGGGAAGCGGTCCGGATCCCGGTGGGCCGACCCCAGGACCAGCTGGAGGCGGTCGCCCCGGCGGACGGTCCGGCCCGCCAGCTCCGTGTCCCGGTGCGCCCACCGCGACACCATCTGCACCGGCGGGTCGTGGCGCAGGAACTCGTCCACCGCGTTCGGCAACAGACCGGGATCGGCCCGGAGTTCGGCCCCGACCTCCGGGCGGGCCAGCAGCGCGAGCACCGCCTTCCCCATCAGCCCCGTCGTCGTCTCGTGCCCGGCGGTCAGCAGATGCGTACAGGTCGCCGCCAGCTCCGACGCGCTCAGGGACGGATCCTCCACCCCGGCCCGCGCCAGCGCCGACAGGAGGTCCCCTCGGTCCTCGGTACGCCGCGCCGCCAGCTCCCGGCGGAAGTAGCCGTCCAGCTCCGCCGCCGCCCGCTCCGCCGCTTCCAGCGCGGCCGGAGTCCGGTCGCCCCGCGTCCCGCCTGCCTGCTGCAGGGCCAGCGCCCGCGCACGGAACCACGGCCACCGCTCGGCCTCCACCCCGAGCAGCCCACCGATGACCAGCAGCGGATACGGGGCGGCGAACCCTTCGGCGAGCTCCACCACGGGCCGCCGCGCGAGCGGCGCTACGAGCTCCTCCGCGATCTCCCGTACGCGCGGCCGCAGCGCCGCCACGGCGGCCGCCCCGAGCGGCGGCGTCACCCGTGCCCGCAACCTCGTGTGCCGGGGCGGGTCGAGGAAGACGAGCCAGTTCTCGACGACCCGCCGCAGCGTGACGCAGCCGTCCGGGACCGGCGCCGCGCGCGCCGTCAGCGGGGACGTACGACGGAAGTCCCGCCCCGCCAGGACGTGCGCCACCTCCGCGTGGCCGAAGAGGTACCAGGTCGTGGGCGCCACCCCGCCGTGCTCGTCACGCCCGCCCCGCACGGCGTGCACGGGGTCCGTCTCCCGGTAGCGCCGGCAGACGGGGTACGGGTCGGCCAGGTCGAGCCGCGCCGGGTCGAAGGGCTGCGGTGGTTCCAGGGGCTCCAGGGGTTCCGGGGGTTCCGGGGGCTTCGGCGGCCCGCCCGAGCCAGTCCCGCGCGAGCCAGTCCCGCCCGCGCCCGGTCGGGACCCGCCGGCACGGGACCCGACCGTCCGCCCGCTCACCCGCCCGCGCCCCGTACGAGATCCGCGATCCGCAGCGGATCGGATGGCGGGGCCGTCCCGCGCCACGCCACGTGCCCGTCCGGGCGCACCAGGACGAACCCCGTGCCGGGCCTACCGAACGACACCCCACACCGAGGAGTCACCACCGTGAACACCGGATCCACCGTCAGCCGCCAGGACGTCCTCGCCCGGTTGCGCGCCCAGGTCGCCGCCGGCCGGCCGATCGTCGGCGGGGGCGGGAACGGGACTCTCCGCCAAGTGCGCCGAGGCCGGCGGGGTCGACCTGCTGATCATCTACAACTCCGGCCGCTAACGGATGGCGGGTCGCGGCTCGCTCGCCGGACTCCTGCCGTACGGAGACGCCAACGCGATCGTGCAGGACATGGCCCGCGAGGTGCTGCCCGTGGTCCGCGACACCCCCGTCCTCGCCGGGGTCTGCGGGACGGACCCGTTCCGCCGCATGGACCTCTTCCTGGACGAACTGAAGGCCATGGGCTTCGCGGGCGTCCAGAACTTCCCGACGGTCGGTCTGTACGACGGCACCTTCCGCGTCAACCTGGAGGAGACCGGCATGGGGTACGGGCTGGAGGTCGACATGGTCAGGGCCGCCCACGAGCGGGACCTGCTGACCGCCCCGTACGTCTTCGACGCGGAGCAGGCGGCCGACATGGCCGCCGCGGGTGCCGACGTCCTCGTACCCCACGTGGGGCTCACCACCAAGGGCGCCATCGGCGCGGGCACGGCGATGACGCTCGACCAGGCGGCCGCGGCGGTCCAGGAGATGCACGACGCGGCCAAGCGCGTGAACCCCGACGTCCTGGTCCTCTGCCACGGCGGGCCCATCGCGGAGCCGGAGGACGCGCGCTATGTCCTGGAGCACACCACCGGCGTCGTCGGCTTCTTCGGCGCCTCGTCGATCGAACGGCTGCCCACGGAGCGGGCCGTCACGGAGCAGACCCGCGCCTTCAAGGCCCTCGCTCTCGGCTGACGGACGGGTGAGGCCGGCCGGGGTGGCGATGTCCGGGTGATGTCGTCCGGCCGACGGTTGTTGTCGGTGGCGTGCCGTACAACTGAGAGCGGGGAAAGAGCACGACCGCGCGGCCGATGTGCCGCAGCGGGAGGGGGGCTGTACGTGGACGACTTCACGGACCAAGGGTGCGCCGACCGCGCGCCGCTCGCCGGGCGAGCCCGGGAACTGGACCGGCTGGACGGGCTGCTGGGCTGCCGCACGGAGGGTACGGGACCGGTGGCCGTGGACGTCACGGGCGAGCCAGGCATCGGCAAGACCCGGGTCCTGACCGAGTTCGCGGTACGGTCCAGGGGGCGGGGAGCGACCGTCCTGCGCGGCTGCGCGGGAACGCCCGAAGGGGACGGCGGCACCCCTTTCCAGGCCTTCCTGGACGCGTTCGCCGACCTCGACCACCAGAAGCGCGCCACCGCCCCGGCCCTGGCCGAACTCGCCGGGCTCGTCGAGCACGACGACCGTGAGGACCGTCATGGGGTGCAGGGCGGACAGGGGCCTCTCGCGCGCGTGCGGCGGATCGGTGCCGCGCTGGGCCGCGTACCGGCGCCCGGGCTCGTCCTCCTCCTCGACGACCTCCACCGGGCCGACCCGGCCACCGTCGCCCTCGTCGACCACATCCTGCGGCACCCGCCGCGCGCACCCGTCCTGGTCGTCGTGGCCCGCCGGGAGCGGCAGACCGCGCCGGCTCTCGCCTCCTCCCTCGCCCGGGCCGCCGACTCCGGCGCCCTCGCCCGGCTGCCCCTCGGCCCGCTGACGGCGGACGAATGCGCCGAGGGCCTCGCCCCCGGGGCGGCGCAGGACACGGTCCGGGAGCTCCACGCGGCCAGCGGCGGAAACCCCCTCTACTTCCGCGCCCTCGCCCACACCCGTGGCCGCCCCGGCGGTGCCCCCGGCACCGGACCGGTGGCGGTCCTCCTCGACGAACTGACGGCGCTCGGCCCGGTGGAGCGGGCGGTCGTCGAGGCGATCGCCGTGCTCGACGGCCGGGCCACCACCGAACTGGTCACGGCCATGGCGGTCCCCGCCAAAGCCGCCGACGGGACCGAGGGGGGACGGAGCGGAGAGAGGGAGTGCGAGGAGGGCGCGGGCGGTCGGGAGGCGATCGGCGTGGCCCTGCGGGCGCTGGCCCGCCGCGACCTGGTCCGGCCCGACGGGGACGGCCGTAGCCTCGGCCCCCGCCATCCGGCTCTCCCGGAACTGGTCAGGGGCGCCCTCGACCCGTGGCGCCGCCGCGAGCTCCACCGGCGGGCGGCGGCCGCACTCGCCCGGGCCGACGCACCCGCGACCGAGCGCGCCCCGCACCTCGTGGGCGCGTCGACAGGACCGGACGCCGAGACCGCGGCCGTACTCGTCGAAGCCGCCGAGCGGACAGGGACCGTCGACCCCGCGCGCGCTGCCCACTGGCTCGCGGCCGCCCTCGACCACCTCCCCGACACCCCCGAACACCTCGCGGGCCGACACGAACTGACGCTCCGCCGAGCCCAGGCCCTCGGCGCGGCCGGACGCGTCGCGGAGAGCCGGGACCTCCTCCACCGACTGATCGACACCTGCGGCCCGGACTCCGGCCCGGGCTCAGGCCCGGACTCCAGTCCCGATCGCGCAGCCGGTGCCGCCCCTGGTGCTGTCCCCGACGCCGACGCCGACGCCGACGCCGACGCCGACGCCGACTCCGACTCCGACTCCGACTCCGACCCTGGTGCAATCCCGGGCGCCGACCCCGGCGGCGGCGCCCCTGACACGGCCGCGGTCCGGACCTCCGCCGTCCTCCTCTGCGCGTTCATGGAGCGTCACCTCGGCCGCTACTCCGAGGCGGACGCGCTGCTCCGCCGCGAGCTGGAGCGCACCCCCGGCCCCCGGGCCGGGCTGCGGACCGGACTCGTCGTCGAGTGGGGCGCCCGGGCCCTCTTCTCCACCCGCTACCCCGAGGTCCGCGCGGAGGTCGCCCGGACGCTCGACGGGGCGCGGCTCCGCCGCGACGAGGCGGGCACGGTGGAGGCCCTGACGCTCGCCGCCCTCGGCGAGGCCTACGAGGGCGAGACCGCCACGGCCCGCGCCCGCGCGACGGAGGCCGCGGCGCTCACCGACGCCCTCACGGACGGCGAACTGGCCGGCCACGTCGAGTCGCTGGTCCGCCTGAGCTGGACCGAGGCCTTCCTGGAGGAGTACGGAACGGCCGAGCGTCACACCGCGCGGGGCATCGCGGTGGCCCGCCGCGCGGGACGGCCCTTCGCGCTCTCGCAGCTCCTCCTCTGCTCGGCGTACGTCCACTTCGTCACCGGCAGGGCCGGCGCCGCGCTCGACCTGGCGGAGGAGTCCCTCGGCGTCGCCGAGCCCCTGGGCGGCGCCGAACTCCTCGGCTTCAGCCGGGCGATCCGCGCCACCGTCCTCCTCCACACCCGGCCCCTCGGCGACCCCGAGGGGCTTACCGCCGCGGAGGAGGCCGCGGCCACCGTGGGCACCGCCCAGGGCTGGTGGGCCACGCAGGCCCGCTGCATGCTCGCCCACAGCGTCCCGCTCCACCAGGACCCGCACCGGGTGCGGGGGGCGCTCCTGCGGGCGGGCGGCGACCAGGACCTGTCCCGGCTCCAGCCCTCCCTGCGCCCGGGCTATCTCGAGCTCCTCGCCGGGGCGGCCCTCGCGGCCGGAGACCCGGCGGAGGCCGAGCGCGTGGCCCGGCGCGCCCTCGCGGAGGCGGCACGGCTCGGTCTGCCCGTCCAGCGCGGGGCCGCCCAGCGCGCGTGGGGGCAGGTGCTGGCCCACCGGGGCGAAGCGGCGGCCGCCGCCGAGGCGTTCACCGAGGCCGCGACGGAGAGTGCCCGCTCCGGGGCCGGGCTGCGCGAGGCCCACAGCCTGCTCCTCGCCGCCCCGCAGGTACAGGCCGCGGGCGACGGACTCCGGGCCGCCGCGCTGTGGCGCAGGGGCCGCCGCCTGGCCGCCGACGGCGGCGCCCGCATGCTGGTCGACCTGGCCGACCGGACGAGACCGGCCCCGCCGGTCGGCGGCGCCGTCGGCGGACGCCTCTCCGTACTCACTCCGCGCGAGCGCGAGATATCGGTCCTCGTCGCCGAAGGGCTGACGAACCAGGCGGTGGCCGACCGGCTCTGTCTGAGCCCCCGCACGGTCGAGAGCCATGTCGCCCGGGTCTACCGCAAGACGGGTGTGGAGACCCGGGCGGGCCTCGCCTCGCTGGTCGTCAGGACCGGGGTGGGCGGCGGTCAGTTCTCGCGGGGATGAGTGGCGGTCACCCGGCCCTTCGTGTCGGCGCTGAGGTACGCCACGCCGTACGTGTCGGACAGGTAGAGGCTCAGGCCTGGGCCGCTCCCCAGGAGCGTCGAGCCGGGGGTGACGACGAGGTACCGGCTGGTGGGCCGGTCGATGCCCAGGTCCTCGTCGGCCCGCTTCAGGAGCGCGGGCAGGGCGTCCCACGCGAAGGCGTCCAGGTCGGTCGGGACCGAGCCGGGGAACGCGGTGCCGCCGGGGCCCTCACGGACGGCCACGTCCTCGCCCCGGTACACGTACCGGTCGTAGCGCTTCGTACTGCCCTCGACCAGTGACTGGGCCACCGCGTACTCCGGGTACACGACGAAACCGGTGACCTTCGCACCGTCCGTGGCGGCGTGGACCGCGGCGACGGCGGCCCTGATCCCGGCGGGTGTGAGCAGATCGCGCTCCTTCGGCGTCGACGCCTTCCCCGGCGTAGGTGTCGGTGTCGGCGTCGGAATCGACGCCGTCGTCGTGCCGGGGCGCTGGGCGCCCGGGCCCTGCTGCGAGGGCGGCGCGGTGGTCGGGCCGTCGCCCGCCTCGCCTGGCCGCCAGTCCCAGGTCATGGCGCCGACGGGGATGCCGACGGCGAGCACCACGACGACGGCGCCGCCGAGGAACCGGCCGACACGCCCCCTCCGCCGCCCGCCGCCGGACTGCCCCGCCGAGGGCGGCTCCGCCGCACCCACGGACGCGGACACAGGTACGGGTACGGCGACGGGTACGGAAGGCGCTGTTTCGGGATGCCCGGACACGGGAGGCGCGAGCCGGAACGAGGTCGTCCCGCCACCGGGCGTCTGCTCGACTCCGTCGGCCTCGGCGTCCGTCTCGGCCTGGGCCTCGGCGTCCGCCGGTGCCGAGCCGGTCGCGGCGGCGGCCAGGGCGCGGTCGAGTTCCGCGGTGTCCGGGCGGGCGGCCGGGTCCCGCACCAGCAGCCGGGTCAGGATGTCGGCGAGCGCGCCCGCCCGCCGGGGCGGTGGCACGTTGTCGGAGAGCACGGCCGCCAGGGTCGCGAGGGTGGTCGCCCGGCGCAGCGGGTGGTGGCCCTCCACCGCCACGTACAGCAGCATGCCCAGGGACCACAGGTCGGCGGCGGGGCCGCTCGAAGCGGCGCGGATCCGCTCGGGCGCCATGTAGTCGGGCGAGCCGATGATCGAACCCGAGGCCGTGAGGACGGTGGACTCGCGGATCGCCGCGATGCCGAAGTCGGTGAGGACGGGCCGCCCGTCCGGACGCAGCAGGACGTTGGCGGGCTTCACGTCACGGTGCTCGATGTCCCGGTCGTGGGCGGCCGTCAGCGCGGCGAGCAGGCGGTGTCCGAGCACGGCGGCCTCGGTGGGCGTCATCGGGCCCCGGTCGAGGCGGTCCTGGAGCGAGCCGCCGGTGACCAGCTCCATCACGAGCCACGGGTACGTTCCCTCGCCCGCGTCCACGATGTGGTGGATCGTCACCACGCCCGGATGATCGATCCGGGCCAGCGCCCGCGCCTCACGGAGCACCCGTGCCCGCAGTGTCCGGGCGCCCTCGGCGTCGTACTCGGCCAGCGCGGGATCCGGCGGACGCACCTCCTTGAGGGCCACGTCGCGGTGGAGGGCCAGGTCGCGGGCGCGCCAGACCGTTCCCATGCCGCCGCCGCCCAGTCGCTCCACCAGCTCGAAGCGGCCGTCGATCACTCTGCTCACACGCACCCCTGTACTCGGGTCCTCGGAGCGGTGGCGGCCGACGGGCCGACCCCGCCCACGTCGCCGTACACGCTCACCTGGTAGCGCCCTGACACCTCGTACGGGTCCGGCGGCAGCCACAGTCCGCAACCGGTGTCGTCGTCCGTGCCGGGGACGTCGAGGCGGACGCCGGCAGCGGGGTCGAGGAGGTCGGTCAGCTCCGCGCGGATCGCCACGAGTTCGGCGCGCAGTCGGTCGCGTTCCGCCGCCCCCGGAATTCCGCGCAGGCCGCGCCGGGCCTCCCGGAGGGCCTCCTCCAGGACCACTCCTGCCCGGGCGGTTCCCCAGACCGTCCGTACCTGCCGGGCCCGTGCGCGCAGGGAACGCGCGGCGGCGCCGTGGTCGCCGACCGAGCGCCACAGGTCGGCGGCGCGTTCGTAGGCCCGGGCCGCCTTCTCCGGCGCCCCGGCCGTACCGAGGGCCTGCGCGGCACGGTGGCTCAGGGCCGCGCCGTGGTGGCGGTCGGCCCGGAGCCGGGCCTCGGCCGCCGCGAGCGCGTACTGCCGGGCTGCCCGATCGGGCTCGCCGAGCCGCAGCGCGCAGAAGGCGAGCCAGGCGCTTGCCCGTGCGCGAGCCGCCTCGTCCCCGTCCTGCGGGGGCCCGGCCAGGACCTCCTCCAGGACGGTGGCGGCCTCCTGCCACCGGCCGCGGGCGGCGTGGGCGGAGCCGAGGCGGAGCCGGGCGAGGACGCCGAGTCGGGGGTCCTCACCGGAGCGGTCGGACAACTGGACGGCCTCGGTGAGGAGCGACACCGTCTCGTCGTCGCCGGGACGACAGCGCCGACCACGCTCGCCCCGCGGGTCGAGCCCGTGGCGCACGGCCGGCAGCCCGTCGCTCACCATCGCCCCGCCAGCCCCGCCAGCCCCGCCAGCCCCGCCAGCCCCGCCAGCCCCGCCAGCCCCGCCAGCCCCGCCAGCCCCGCCAGCCCCGCCAGCCCCGCCAGCCCC
>NZ_JBSGTX010000007.1:20849-118094 GCF_053607625.1 Streptomyces sp. NPDC055103 | reverse complement strand
CGCCAGCCCTGCCAGCCCTGCCAGCCCTGCCAGCCGCGTCGATCACCATCGCCCCGTCAGCCGCGCCGACCCCCTTGTATCCCTCGAACCGCTCGTATTCCTGGAACCCCTCGTATCCCTCGCGTCCCTCGCGTCCGTCGAGCGTCCGCGCGAGCGCGAGGTGGAGGCGGGCCTTGTCGGCTGCCCTGAGCAAGGTGTTCCCCGCGCCGAGGGCGGAGGCGGTACGCAGTACCGCTTCCGCCTCCGCGTGCGCACCGGTGGCCCGGAGCACCCCGGCGAGCAGCAGCTCGGCCTCCGTGGGCGGCCAGGGCCGCCCCGACGCGCCGTGGTCCGCGACCGCCGCCCGCAGGTGGGCGAGGGCCGCGGCCGGGTCGTCGGGCGCGGTGATCCGGCCGAGGAGCGCGCGGGAGTCGGCGAGGGGGCCGAGGACGGCGGGATCCGCTCGGTGCGGCTCGGCGAAGGCGACGAGCCGTTCGAGGTCCTCGCGCAGCGTGGCGGCCTCGCCCTCCGCGGTGGCCGCTGACCCGACCCCTGCGTCCCGCGCGAAGTCGGTCGCCGGGTGGGTCGCCCGGTCGGCCGCCGGGTCGGCCGTGGTGCCCAGGAGGTCGGCGCGGGCCCGGCAGCGCAGCAGGAGGACCGTCGCGGTCTGGGCGACGGTGGCCCGGCCGGCCGCGTGCAGGACGGTGGCCCGCTCGCAGAGTTCCGTGAGCCCGGCGCAGGCCGTCGCCCCCGGTCCCGGGCCGGTGGCCAGCGCCCGGGCGCGTGAGATCAGCGCCTTGCCGAGCCGGCCGGACCGTTCGTGCAGTTCGGCGGCGCGTGAGAAGAGCGTCTCGGCGGCGGGCCGCGCCCCGCCCCGGCAGTCGAGCGCGGTCGCGTCAAGCGCGTCGGCGTGGTCGCCGGGCGTGATGGCCCCGCCCGCGCGCCGGAGGGCCGTCGCGGCGCGCTCCCAGGCGCCACCGGCCGAGGGGTGGCCGCCGGCCGCGGAGAGCCGTCGGGCCCGTTCGAGCAGGGTGTGCGGGTCCTCCGCCTCACCGCTGCCGGGCCTCCGGTCGTACGGACGACGCACGTCGGACGGTCGGCTGGTCATGCGGGGTACTCCGGGGAGGGGAGGCGGAACGACGGCGCATGTGGAAGCGCATACATGGAGGTCGCGACGACTCTCGCAGACACCCGCCGCCCGCACATCCGTAGAACTACGGAAGAACCGCGAAAGCCTCCGCGCTCCCTCACCGGGAAGCCTCCGTGCTCCCTCCCTGGAAGCATCCGGGAACCCTCCCCGGAAGCCTCCGCGCTCCCTCCCCGGGGAGCCGGTCCGGAATCGGACCCCCTCCCCGGGGAGCCGGTCCGGAATCGGACAGACGCACTGCGCAGCGCCCGCCGCCGACGACTCGGCTAGGGTGATTCGGTAGGGATTGCGCCCCCTGGGGCCAGGCCGATGCGTAGGTCGATGCGTTGGAGACTCACCAGTCGTCGAGCGGGGTTCCGCTGCCGCCCCGAGCGGCCGTCGGAGACGCGGGCGTGCTCCGCGAGCTGCTGCCGATCGCCCTCTGGCGGGAGGACGCCGAGGGTCGCATCGTCGAATGGTCCCTCGCCGCCCAGGACCTGCTCGGCCACCGGCCCGAGCACGTGCTCGGGCGCCTCGCCACCCCGCTCCTCGTCCCCGACGCCAACCGCGAGCTCGCCGACCGGCTGACCCTCCGCGTCCAGGCGGGCGAGACCATGGTCGGCACGCTTCCGGTCCGCCACCGCGACGGCCACACCGTCGCCATGGAGATGTGGATCGTGCCCGCCACCGACCCGCAGGGACGGTCCGGGGCCATGCTCATCGCGGTGGAGACCTCCGAGGTCCTCCGCATGCGGGAGAACCTCGCGGCGATGGAGAGCCTCTTCACCCAGTCGCCCATCGGCCTCGCCCTCCTCGGCCCCGACCTGCGCTTCCTCCGCGTCAACGACGCCCTCGCCCGGATGAACGGAGTGCCGTCCGCCGCCCACGTCGGCCGCCGCCTCACCGAGGTCGTGCCCGGCGTCAACGCCACCTCGCTCGAATCCCTGATGCGCCAGGTCCTCGACAGCGGAACCGCCGTCGTCGACGCCCGCAGGGTCGGCCGCACACCGGCCGACCCCGGCCGCGACCACATCTGGTCCTGCTCGTACGCGCCCCTCAGCGACCGGTCCGAGGAGCCCCTCGGTCTCATCGCCTCCCTCGTCGACATCACCGAGAGCCAGGAGGCGCACATCGAGGTGGAGCGGGCCCGGCACCGCTTCGCCCTGCTCGCCGAGGCCGGCGCCCGGATCGGCACGACCCTCGACCTGGAGCAGACGGCCGAGGAGGTGGTGAGCTTCCTCGTACCGCAGCTCGCCGACTCCGCCGACGTACAGATGCTGGAATCGGTGCTCGAACCGGACGACCCGGCCGGCTCCACGCGCGGAGTGCTGCGCCGCCTCGCGGCCGGTTTCCCCGATCCGACCGCCCCCACGTTCCTGCTCACCGCGGGCCAGACCTTCCAGCTCCCGCTGGACTCCGTGTACGAGCAGGTCGTCGCCCGCGGCAGACCGACGAACCTCTACGCCTCCGATCTCCCGGCGCTCTTCACCGACCCCCGCACCGAGGCGCTCCGGACGTACTTCGCGACCCGCGTCGGCTCGTCGCGGCTCGTCCCCCTGGTGGCCCGGGGCAAGGTGCTCGGCGCGGTCGCCGTGACGCGGTTGAAGACCCGTGAGCCCTTCGACGCGCAGGACTGCGTCCTCATCGACGAGGTCGTGGCCCGCGCCGCCCTCAACATCGACAACGCCCGCCTCTACACCACCCAGCGGGAGGCGGCCCTCACGCTCCAGCGCAGCCTCACCAACAGCGCGCTGCCCGCCGTCACCGGACTGGATCTCACCGGCCGCTATCTGCCCGCGAGCGCCCATGACGTCGGCGGCGACTGGTTCGACGTCATCGCGCTCCCCGGCGGCCGGACGGGACTGGTCATCGGCGACGTCATGGGCCACGGCATCCACGCGGCGGCCGTCATGGGCCAGCTGCGGACGGCTGTACGGACCCTGGCCCGCCACGACATCGACCCGGCCCGGATGCTCAGCTCGCTCGACGCCGTCGTGGCCGATCTCGGCGAGGACGAGATGGCCACCTGTGTGTACGCGGTCCACGACCCGGCGACCGGAGGCTGGGTCATCGCCCGCGCGGGGCACCCGCCACCGGCGCTCGCCACCCCGGACGGCACCATCACCTTCCTGGAGGGCCCGCCCGGCACCCCCCTGGGCACCGGAGCCCACGACTTCGGTACGGACGAGGTCGCCCTGCCCGAGGGCGGCCTGCTCGTCCTCTACACGGACGGCCTCATCGAGGCCCGGGACCGCGACCTCGACGAGGGGATGAGCCAGCTCGCCAGGGCGCTCCGGGGCCGTCTCGCCCGACCGCTGGACACCCTGTGCGACGAGGTCCTCGCGCGGCTCCTCACCGGACCGGTGCAGGACGACGTGGCGGTCCTCATGGCCCGGACGCGCACCACCCGCTGATCCCGCGCGGGCGTCGAGCGAGCGGTGAGCGGCGCGCGGCCTCAGCGGACGGTGTGCCCGGCGGCGCCATGGCGGCCGGCGGTCAGAGCGTCACGACGGTCACCTCGGTCGCCTTGACGCCGGTCCAGACCGGCACCCCGTCCGCGAGCCCCAGCTCGGCCGCCGCCTGCGGGGTGATCTCGGCGACGAGATCCGGCGCCAGATCGGAGGTCACCAGGACCCGCAGGCGACTGCCGCTCGCGGTGATCTCCCGTACGGTTCCGGGCCAGACGTTACGGGGGCTGCCGCCCGGCTTCTCGCGGTGCACCGCCACCGCCTCGGGCGCGATGATCGCGAGCGCCCGCGTGCCCGGCGGCGGCGGCTCGGCGGCGACCAGCGCGCCGCCCCCGTCGAGCGTGAGCCCCTCGGCGGTTCCCGCCCCCGGCCACGCGTTGCTGCCCAGCATCCTGGCGACCCACGGCGAGCGCGGGTGGCGCGACACCTCGCCGGGAGAGGCGTCCTGGAGGGTGCGCCCCGCCTCCAGGACCAGGACCCGGTCGGCGAGGGAGACGGCTTCCACAGG
Source organism: Streptomyces sp. NPDC055103 (assembly GCF_053607625.1). Lineage (NCBI taxonomy): Bacteria > Bacillati > Actinomycetota > Actinomycetes > Kitasatosporales > Streptomycetaceae > Streptomyces > Streptomyces sp. NPDC055103. The sequence goes on along the minus strand of NZ_JBSGTX010000007.1, from coordinate 114,013 downwards.
ATCGTGGGTGACGATCAGACAGACCCCGCCGAACCCGGCGAGATGGCTGCGCAGGGTGTGCCGGACATGGGCCCGGGTCGTCTGGTCCAGCGCGGCGAGCGGCTCGTCGAGCAGCAGCAGCCGGGGCCGGGCGGCCAGCGCGCGGGCAAGGACGACCCGCTGGGCCTGGCCGCCGGAGAGCTGCGCGGGGCGGCGGTGCGCCAGCTGCCCCACGCCGAGCCGGTCGAGCCAGGCCCGGGCGGCCCGCCGTGCCTCGGCCCGCGGAACGCCATGCGCCCGGAGGCCGTACGCGGTGTTCGAGAGCGCGGACAGATGCGGGAACAGCGCGCCGTCCTGCGGCACCCACGCCACCTGCCGACGGTGCGGCGGCAGATCGGTGACATCGGTGTCGCCGAGCCGCAGCGTGGCGTGGGCCCGGGGGGTGAGGCCGAGGAGGGCCCGGAGCAGGGTCGTCTTTCCGGCGCCGTTAGGGCCGACGACGGCGATGGTGGTGCCGGGTTCGGCGTCCAGGGACAGTTCGGTGAAGCCGTCGACCTCGGCCCGGAGGGCCCAGCGGCCGCCGTCGGGCCGAGGACCGGGTTCGGTGCCGGACCCGGCGGCGGGTTCCGGATCGGGACCGGGCTCAGGGGCGGGCGCGGGCGCGGTACGCCGGGGTGACGCCGGCCCGCCGGTCCAGCGGCCGCGCAGCGCGACCAGTACGGCCATGGCGATGGCGAGCAGCAGCAGCGAGACGGAGGTCGCGGCCTCGGGCTCCTCCTGGAGCAGCAGGTACACCTGGAGCGGCAGGGTCTGGGTCGTGCCGGGGAGGTTGCCGGCGAAGGTGATGGTGGCGCCGAACTCGCCCAGGGCCCTCGCCCAGGTCAGCGCGGCGCCAGCGAGCAGCCCCGGGGAGACCATCGGCAGGGTGACGGTGAAGAAGACCCGTACCGGCGAGGCGCCGAGGGAGGCCGCCGTCTCCTCGTAACGGGGACGCAGACCGCCGAGCGCGCCCTCCAGGCTGATGACGAGGAACGGCATCGCCACGAAGGTCGCGGCGAGGACCGCGCCCGAGGTGTGGAAGGGGAACGTGATGCCGAACGTGGACTCCAGCCAGGGACCGAGCAGCCCGCGCCGTCCGAACGCGAGCAGCAGCGCCACTCCGCCGACGGTCGGCGGCAGCACCATGGGAAGCAGGACGAGGGAGCGGACGATCGCCTTCCCGCGGAACGGCACGCGGGCGAGCAGCCAGGCCAGCGGGACGCCGAGCAGCAGGGAGAGACCGAGCGCCCAGAAGGAGACGACCAGCGAGAGCTTCAGGGCCTGCACGGTCCCGGGAGCCGTCAGGTGCGGCCCGAAGGAGCCCCACTCGGTGCGGGCCAGGACACCGACGAGGGGCAGGACCAGGAACGCCACGGCGAGCAGCGCGGGCACGGCGAGGACGACGGGCGTGCGCGGGCCCCTGCCGGCGGGGCGGACGTGGAGGCGTTTCATCGGTGTCCCCTGGAAGCGGTGGAGGTGGGGGCTGTCCGTCCCCCCGGACACGGACAGCCCCCACGGAACGCTCCGGGGCTCCGGACTCCGGCCGGTGCGATGCGGGAGGCCGGCGCCCCGGAAACCGGCGGATCAGGCGCTCAGGCGCTGCGGGGCTGAGGGGCTGCGGGGCTGAGGTGCTGACGTACCGAGGTGCCGAGTCGCTCAGCGCTCGGGTGCTCAGCGCTCAGGCGTGGTCGGTCCGGATCACGCGGTGTCGATGTGGACGCTGGTCGACTTCACCCGGGCGGTGGCCCGCATGCCGACCTCGAGCCCCAGTTCCTCGACCGCCTCGCGGGTGAGGAGGGACACGAGCCGGTGCGGGCCCGACTGGATCTCGACCTGCGCGGCGACGTCGCCGAGTTTGACGGCGGTCACGATCCCGGGGAAGGCGTTGCGGGCCGACGTGTAGGAGTCGTCCTCGTCGCCCGTGCCGCTCTGGGCGACCTCGATCGAGAAGGCCGCGAGGTCGCGGCCGTCGATGAGCCGCCGGCCGCCCTCGTCGCGATGGGTGGCGACCCGGCCCGCGTCGGCCCAGCGGCGTGCCGTGTCGGGGCTGACGCCCAGGAGACGCGCCGCCTGCCCGATGGTGTAGGACTGCATATGCGCCACGTTAGGTCGTGCGACCTCGTATCTCCAACGTATCGCGACGTATCTCGGCGCATTCGCCAGCCTCGTTGGAGGAATCGACGAAGATCGGGTCGCGCACGCTACGAGGTGCCCGAGCGGCGCCCGACCGCCTCGACCAGCGGCAGCAGCCGGTGCGGAACCCGCTCGCGGAGCGCGATCTCGGTCCGGGTGCGCACCACCCCCGGCAGCTGGATCAGGCGCTGGATGACGTCTTCCAGGTGCCCGGCGTCCCGGGCGACGACCCGGGTCAGCAGATCCCCGCCACCGGTGATCGAGAAGGCCTCCACGATCTCCGGGACGCCCGCGAGCGCGTCACCGACCTCGTCGAGATGGCCCTGCGTCACCTCGACGTGGACGAAGGCGAGCACCGGGTGTCCCAGGGCGGCGGGGGAGAGGACGGGGCCGGTCGCCGTGATCACCCCGTCCCGCTCCAGACGGTCGATCCGCGCCTGCACGGTGCCCCGCGCGACGCCCAGGATCCGCGCGTACTCGCGCACGCTCGTACGCGGCTGCTCGATGAGGAGCCGCAGGATGCGGGTGTCGAGTGCGTCCACCGCCATGGCCGGTCGGCCTCCTTCGCTCCCAGGGGTCGGGATGTCCGGTTCTCGACTCTACCCAGCGTGTGGCCTGCGGCGACGCGTCACCGGCCCCGGGGCCCGACGGCGCACGGCCCCCGGCCCCGGGCCCCCCGGCCCGCTGGGCGTCGTCGTCGGTCAGATCCAGCCGTTGCGGCGGAAGCCCCGGTGGATGACGAAGCAGGAGACGACGATGACGCCGAGGACCAGTGGGTAGCCGTAGGTCCAGCGCAGCTCGGGCATGTGCTCGAAGTTCATGCCGTAGACGCCGCAGACCATGGTCGGGACGGCGACGATCGCCGCCCAGGCGGTGATCTTGCGCATGTCCTCGTTCTGGGCGACCGTCACCTGCGCGAGGTGGGCCTGGAGGATCGAGTCGAGCAGGGCGTCGAAGGACGTGACCTGCTCGGCGACCCGGGCGAGGTGGTCGGTCACGTCACGGAAGTACGCCCTGATGTCCGGGTCGATCAGCGGCATCGGGTGGGTGGCGAGATGCTGGAGCGGCCGGGCCAGCGGCGTCACGGCCCGCTTCAGTTCCAGGAGTTCGCGCTTGAGCTGGTAGATCCGGCCGGCGTCCCGCCGGTCCGCCTGCTCGGAGAAGACCGCGCTCTCGATCGCGTCGAGGTCGTCCTGCACGGCGTCCGCGACGGCGAGGTACTCGTCCACCACGTGGTCCGCCATCGCGTGCAGCACGGCGGACGGCCCCTTGGCCAGCTGCTCGGGCAGGTCCTCCAGGGCCTCGCGCAGCGGACCGAGGGAGCCGTGGCCGCCGTGCCGGACGGTGATGACGAAGTCGGGGCCGACGAAGGCCATCAGCTCACCCGAGTCCACGACCTCGCTGGTGGCGGTGAGCTCCTCGTGCTCCACGTAGCGGACGGTCTTGAAGACGGCGAACAGCACGCCGTCGTACTCCTCCACCTTGGGCCGCTGATGGGCGTTGACCGCGTCCTCCACCGCCAGCGGGTGGAGCCCGAAGAGCTCGGCGAGCCCCGTGAACTCCTTCTCGTCCGGCTCGTGCAGACCGATCCAGACGAACCCGTCACCGGCCTTGCGGACCTGTCGCAGGGCCTCCTCGGCCGACCCGCGCCCGCTGCGCCGTACGCCGTCGATGTAGACCGCGCAGTTGACGACCGCGCTGCCGAGCGGGGAACGTGCCGGGTGGCTGAGGTCCACGGTACGCCGGTACGTCAGACGGACGGCTCTGCGCAGACGCTGGATCATGGACACGACGTGCTCCTTCGGCGGATCGACGCGCCAGTGTGCCACCGGTGGCGACGTGTCCGCGACCGTCCGTCCGGCGCAGGCACTCCCTACGGAGAGACGAGGTCCGTCGGATCGGTGTTGGCGCCGCAGAGGATCACGCAGACCGTCTCGCCGGGCGCGGGCCGGTACCCGGCGCCGGTGGTCTCCTGCTCGGGCCGGGTCACGGCGGCCAGCGCGGTGGCGGCGGCGTGCTCGACGGCGAGCCGCCGGTCGTCCCACAGGGCCTGCCGGGCGCGGACGATCGCGGTGTCGGGGACGAGGACGGAACGGACTCCGTCCTGCCGGGCGGCGTGCACGGCCGCGGCGGAGGCGCGACGGGCGCCGAGGGAGTCGGCGGCGACGGAGTCGACGGTGACGTCGACCGGCTCGCCGGCCCGGACGGCGGCGTCGAGGGCGCGGCAGTTCTCGGGTTCGACGGCGACGGTACGGATGCCGTGGTGCCGGGCCGCGGTGGCGACGCCGGCGAAGAGACCGCCGCCGCCGACCGCGACGACGACGGTGTCGAGGCCGGGTACCTGCCGGCGGATCTCGTCGAGCAGGGTGCCCGCTCCGGCGGCGATCAGCGGATGGTCGTACGCGTGCGAGGCGAGCGCCCCGGTGGCCCGGGCGAACTCCTCGCAGGCCGCGAGGGCCTCGGCGTACTCCGTACCGACCAGGCGGACGTCCGCGCCGTAGCCGCGGAGGCGCGCCACCTTCACCCGGGGCGCCGTGGTCGGCAGGAAGACGGTGGCGGGGACGGACTGCCGGGCGGCGGCCCAGGCGCAGGCGAGCCCGGCGTTCCCGCCGGAGGCGATCGTGACCCCGGCGTCGGGGAGAGTGCCGGCCTCGCGGTGGGCGAGCAGGAAGTTCTGCGCGCCGCGCGCTTTGAACGAGCCGGTGTGCTGCATCAGTTCCAGCGCGAGGTGGACCCCGTCGGGCTCCGTGGGCGCCGCGAGGGCGACGGGCCGGACATGACCGGCGACACGGTCGGCGGCGGTCGTGATGTCGTCGTAGACGAGGGTGGGCACCTGGGGCTCCTGCGGGTGATCGGCCGGGGACCTCGGCGACCCCGCTGCACGTCCCTCGAACCTACCGCGACGCTCCACCACGCCCGCCACGCCGGTCCGGCGTGGGCCGGGCACGACGAGCCGCCGTCAGCCACTCGCCCGCTACCCGCAGCCCACTACCTGCCGCCCGTCACCGGCCACGCGTCACCCGATACCCGCAGTCCACTACCCGCCGCCCGTCACCCGATACCCGCCGCCCGTCACCCCGTCACTCGTCACGGTGGATCCGGCGCATGAGGCGGGCGGGCCCAGGTCCCGCTCGGGCAGCGTGACGCCCATGAACACCCGACGAGCGATGGTCGCTCTCCTTGCCGCGCTCCTCACGGGCGGATGCGTGGCCGTCCCCGAGACACCCGCCCCCAGCGCGCCGGCCCGGCCCGCCGAGCTCGCACCCGCCGTCGAACGCCGGCCCGCCGCGCTCCCCGCGTGGCCGGAGCCCACGCAGGCCCCGCCCCGGGAGAACCTCGCCGTCACCGAGCCGCGGCCCGGCCGCACACCCGCGAAGACCGCCCCCACGGAGCGTCCGTTCGCACCGGCCATGGACCGAGGCGCCGCGCGGCCGCCAGCCGCTCAGGCGCCCGCGAGGAAGAGGCCGGGCGCGACGACGGAGCGGAGGACGCCGAAGCCGGTCGAGCGGCCCGCCCGGAGGACGGCGCCGAGCCCGAAGCCCCGGACCGTGGAACAGCCCGCTCCACGAACGCGGCAGCCGGTGACGGGGCAGCGGGTGACCGGGCAGACGCCCGAGATGCGCCGGCTCTGCCGGCGGGCCCAGGAGATCAACGCCCCGATGGGCGCCGCCGACCTGTGCCGCGGCATGTACGGACGCTGACCGCGCCCGGATTTCGGGTGGCTGTTCGGCCTGGAACGAATGCCTCGTCCGGTCGTGTCCGGCCGTGCTTTGATCCTCCCGTCCCCGCGCTGGCGGGCGGCACCCGCGACAACGGCGACGCCGAGAACGCCCAGTGGATCGCCCGCGAACTCGGTGCCCACAACCACCAGGTCGTCTTCGCCCCCGATCACGTGCCCACTCCGGAAGAGTGGACACGGCCGCTCTGGCTGGCGGAAACCCCCATGGTCGGGCCGGAGATCTACTACAAGCACGAACTCCACCGCTTCGCCCGCGCCGAGCGCCCGCACCTCCGCGGAATGCTTCTGGGCGCGGCCGGCGACGAGTTCAACGGCGGGTATTCCGCGGACATCGGCAGGGACTGGGAATCCTTCGTCTCCGGTGTCCGGGAGATGGACCGCAATACGCGCTTCGACGGTTCGCCGGAGCTCAGGCACTGGTGGACGGAAGGCCCGGCCTTCTTCTCGGACCAGGCCCTCGCCGCGGCGGCGGGAGAACGGGACACGGACGTCTATTTCCGGTACCTCCGGTCGCAGTACCGGAAGGTGCGGCAGTACAACGTCTGGCACGAGGACCGCACCGCGGCGGGCAGCGGCATCGAGGCCCGTGTCCCGTTCCTCGACCACCGTCTGGTCGAACTGTCGGCCGCCGTCCCGGACCGCCTCCGCTCCCGCCTGCTGTGGGAAAAGAGGATCCTGCGCGACGCCGCGGCGACGCTCCTGCCCCGGCGGATCGCGGAACGTCCCGCGCTCTTCGCCCTGATACCGCTGTACCTGGTGCGCGAGGCCCACGTCTCGGCCACGGTCATCGGCCTCGGTGCTCGCCATGGACGGTGTCGGATCGCTCCTCGCCGCCGCGGTCGCCGTGAGGCTCGCGGCACGCTGGGGGACGGCACGCGTCATCGTCCTCACCGGCCTCGCGGGCGCCGGCCTCGCCCTGCTCATCCCCCTCACGACCCGCCTCGGCAACGTCCCCTACTACGGCGTCAGCATGGGCTTCGCCCTCTCCGTGGCGATCGGCAGCATCATGACCCGCACGCACCGGCAGATCGAGTCGCCGCCCGAGCTGCTGTCGCGGGTGATGGCGACGGTCCGCTTCGTGTCGTGGGGCGCCATGCCCCCGGGAGCGCTCCTCAGCGGCGCGCTCGCCTCCGCCTTCGGGCTGCAGGTGAGACGATGCCGATGTGCGGGGTGCCCGACGGGATTGGCGTATCCCGAATCAATTCCCCGTACGGGACACGGCCGCGTACGACGGTGTGCGGAGGGCGCTCTCGCCCCGCGACCAGGACTCCACCAGCCCGCTGTCCATCCGGTCCGCCACGAGACGGGTCGCGGCGATGCCGAACGCGACGTCGGGCGCGAGGGCCGGCTCGTCCTCGAGGAGACCGCCCACGACGTCCCGGCGCACCACTTGCTCGTGCACGGCGTCGGCCTCGACGTGCTCGTCGTAGTACCGCTCTGCGGCCGGTCCCGCCCCGGTCCGGCGCATGGCCGCCGCGAGTCGGGAGGCGGCGGGCGGTGACGTCGTCTCCAGGACCGCGAAGTGCCCCACGAGCGCTCCGCGCAGCCTCCGGTGCAGGCCGAAGAGGTGCATCAGGTTCGAGGCCGCCAACGCCTCGGCCCCGGCCTCGTCCACGTACCGCCCGTAGGAGGCGTCGAGTCCCAGATCGGTCATGAGCTTCGCGTAGAGCCGCGCGTGCATCCGCTCCGCCCGGCCGCCTCCGTACTCGTCGAACTGGATCGCCATCATGGCCGCCTTGGCACGGCCCCGGAGCCGGGGGACCACCCACAGGTGCGGATCGGCCTCGCGCAGCTGGGTCACGGAGCGCAGCGCCGCGTACTCCCGCAGGTGCCACAGCTCGCCACCGGTCATGAGGAAACGGGAGACGCCGGTGCCGTCGACCGGCTCCATGAGCAGGGCGGCGAGGGCCTCGTCCACGTCCGGGCAGTGCCGGCAGTCGTGGCGCAGCGCGCTCTCGAAGCGGTGCTCCAGGAGCGCCCGCACCCGGAGCAGGTCGGCATCCCATTCGAGACTGTCGGGGACCTGCTCGAAGCCCTGGTAGTGCTGCTCGTAGCAGAGGTGCAGGGCGAGTTGGAGGTCGTCCCCGTACGGCGCGCAGCGGGCGACCTCGGACTCGCGCGGCAGCCGCCCGGGGCCGCCGCCGAGGAGGCGGCTCCTGATGCCGTGGGACACGGCACCGCGGGCCTCGGGCACCTCGGGCGGCTCCGTGGCGGCGGAGCCGACGGCTGTCGTGGCGTCGACGGCGGTCATGACGTCTCCCCTTCGCGCGTGCTGTGGAGGCGCGGGCGGTGGCTCGTGTCGCAGAACGGCGCCCGCAGGGTCCGCCGGCACGTACACAGAGCGACCATCGGCCGCTCGCAGAGAACCACGGAGCCGTCCGGCATGACGATCTCCACCGGCCCCTCGACGAGCAGGGGGCCTCCGGCCAGGGGCTGCACGCGGGGCGGTGCGGACCGGGAGGTCGCCGTTCCCGCCCGCGGGGCGCTTGCGTCCATGGATGCGGACATCACACATCACCACCGATCAGATCGGACCCCCTGGGCGTCGCGGGCCCGGCGGGAGCGCCGTCGCTCCCTCTCGGCCGCCACCCGCGGATCACGACGAGCTCCTCCGTACGCACTCCCGGGGCGATCAGGTCCCGAGCCGTGAACCAGTCGGCCCGAGCGGACATCACCGGTCCGAACGGCTGTCTGCGACGGTCCACGACACGGGCGCCCAGCCCGCCGCGCCGGAGCGCGTCCAGCGTCGCGGTGACGCCGGAGAGCGAGGACTGCACCAGGAGCAGAACCCCACCGGGTGCCAGCAGGCGCGGAGCCCGCGCGCAGAGACGGTCGAGGAGCAGCCTGCCGTCGGGTCCGGCGTCCCAGCCGCGGCGCGCGCCCCGGGCGGGTGCGCCCTCGTCCTCGCACGGCACGTACGGCGGGTTCACGGTGACGAGGTCGAAGCGTTCGCGGGCCACCGGCGCGTCCAGATCGCCGCGCAGGGAACGGATCCGGCAGCCGTACAGCCGGGCGTTGACCCGGGCGGCGGCGATCGCCGCGCGCGAGATGTCGACGGCGGTGGCGCGGGCCCCGCGGAGGGCGGCGACGAGGGCGAGGAAGCCCGTACCCGTGCACAGGTCGAGGGAGCGCGCCCCGGGCCGTAGCTCCTCGCGCCACACGTGCGCCGCCAGGAGGACGCTGTCGCCCTGGGGCGCGTACACGCCCGGAAGCCTGCACACCCGCGGGACGTACGGGCACGAGCGTCCGGTTCTCACCGTGAGCGTCGGGATCGTCATCGTGGCCTCCTCGCTTCGGCACGCGAGTACCCCGCGCGAGCCCCGCCACTCCCCGGCCCCTGTGTGCGAGGGGCGGCAGCGGGAACTCGCGGAACATCGGCGGGAGGGCCCTCACCGACTGACGCCGGTGCCGGTCACGTTCCCCCGGGTCCCCGGACGAGTGAGCGGTGCCGAGCGGGGTAGCCGCCTCACGGATCCGCGAGGAGGGAGAGCGAGCGCTGTGCCGCGCGCCCGGCGCCGCCGCCAGGAGAAGTACCACGACGAACTGAGTGACAGGTGATGGCCATGACCAAGGCACGCGATCTCATGACTCCGGACGCGACCTGCGTCCGCTGGGACGAGACCCTCGCCGACGCCGCACGGAAGATGGTCGAGATCGGCGTCGGCGCCCTCCCGATCTGCGGCCCCGACGAGAAGCTCAAGGGCATGCTGACCGACCGCGACATCGTGGTGAAGGCGGTCGCCCAGGGAAAGGACCCCACGCGGTGTACGGCCGGCGAACTCGCGCAGGACGAGATCGTCACCGTCCAGGCGGACGACAGCGCGGAACACGTGCTGAGCGTCATGAGCAGGCACAAGATCCGTCGCGTCCCCGTCATCGACGGGCACGTCCTCGTCGGCATCATCGCCCAGGCCGACGTCGCCCGCGTCCTGCCCGACCCGCAGGTGAGCGACCTCGTGGGAACGGTCTCCACCGGCTAAAATTCAAGGCGGGTGCGGGTGCGTTCCGGACGTCCAGGCCGTGGCGGAACGGAGGTCGTCATGACGGGTCCGGCGGGTTCCAGGGGGTCGTTGTCCGACGCCCTGGTGGATCCCGCACTCGTCGGTCTGGTCGCCGAGAACCGGTGGCTGCGCACCCGCGTCGCCGAGCGTCACCTGCTCGATCTCGCCGCGGGGGTGATCGCCGCCGAGATGCGCCTGTCCACCTCCGACGCGGCCGAGCACCTGACCGTGCTCGCGCAGACGACGGGTCTGCCGGTGAGCGACCTCGCGGCGGACATCCTGAACGCCGTCGCGAAGGAGGACGGGGACAGGCCGAACGGCGCCGGCGGGACCGGCCGCACATCCGTCTCCGTGCGCGAGCAACCGGCCGAGGGCCGACGGGTCCGCCGGGCCGCCGCCGCGGCCGAGACCGCGGACACCGTCGGCGAAGCGGCCCGCACCCTGCTGGAGAACGGTCTCTCACCCTGGGGGGCGGACAGCCTGCTGCTCTGGGAGCGGACCGCTGACGGCTGCCTGCTGCTCGCCGGATACGCGGGAGTCGGGGCCGTCGAAGCCACGGCATGGCAGTGGATCCCCCCGGCGGCGCCGGAGCCGTTCCGCTCGGCCCTCTCCGACGGCACCGCCGTCTGGCTGGAGGAGGGAACGACCGGCGGGGAACCCCTGCCGGGGCCGTCGGTACGCGCGGCCCGCGCCCTGCTGCCGCTGCGCCGACGAGGCAGGACCGTCGGTCTGGCGCTCATCGGCTGGCCGGGACCGACAGCCCTCGACGAAACGGCGCGGCGCACTCTCGCCGGGCTCCTGGAAGTGGCCGGCACGGTGCTGGACAGCACGGCACCGGCGCGGACCGCCGCTCCCGTCCTGGTGGATCTCCTCGACTCCCTGTCGCACCCGGCGATGCTGCTCCTCGTGCGGTCCACGACCGGGGCCCCGACCGTGGAGCACCTGAACGACGAGGCGCTCACCGCGCTCGGGGCCGCGCGGCCCGCCGAGGACTCCTCGCTCGCCCGGATCCTCCCGCTCGTCCACGCCGTCCTCGCCCGGATGGCCCGGCGAGCCGTGGACACCCTTCGCACCCAGCGGGCCGCACGGCTTCCGGAGTCCCCCCTGCCGGGGGACCACGCGCCGCTCCTCGACGTCCGCGTGCTGCCCGCCGGCGAGGGGCACGCCGCCGTCCTGTGGCACGCCGTCGGCGATCCCGGTCTCGCCGCAGCCAGGGCGGTCGGCCGGCTGCGGAGCGTGGCCCTGTTCCAGGACAGCCTGACCGGCGGGGAGACGGTCTGGTCCGAGCAGACGTACGGCCTGTTCGGCATGGACCCCGGCGAGTCACCGGTGCCGCTCCTCGCCCTGCGGACGCGGGTGCACCCGGACGACGGCGACCTCCTCACCGACCTCCTCACCGCGCTGACCGAGGGGCAGACCGGCACGCAGACGGTGCTGCGGATCGTGCTCCCCGACGGGACCGTGCGCCATGTGCGGGTGGCGGCCGAGCCGTTGATCGCCGGAGGCACGGTCACCGGATTCGCCGGCGTGTACCAGGACGTGTCGGCCGTTCGCCGTACGGAGGCCGCCCTGACGGCGACCTTCGACCGGTTCAACGCCTTGCACGACAAGGCGGAGACGCGGCATCAGCTGGCGCTCCAGCTCCAGCAGGCGATCGTGCCCGAGGTGCCCGCCCTCCAGGAGCTGCCGGGCGACCTCGTGGTCGCCGTGCGGTACCGGCCGGCCGCGGAGGAGTACAGGGTCGGCGGCGACTGGTACGACGTGCTGGCCCTGCCGAGCGGCAAGGTCCTGGTGGCGGTCGGCGACATCGCCGGGCACGGGATCGACTCCGTCACCGGAATGGTGGCGCTCCGCAACGCCCAGCGGGCGCTCGCCTTCACCGGCCACTCGCCCCAGCGGCTGATGGGGTGGCTCAACGAGGTGACGCTGCGGACCGGCGGCGGCACCACGGCGACGGCGGTGTGCGCGCTGTACGACCCCGACGACCACGGCCTCCTGTGGTCGAGCGCCGGGCACCTGCCTATGCTGCTGATCCGGGACGGCCGGGCGCGGCTGCTCGACCCGCCCCACGACATCCTCCTGGGCGCGGTGTCCGCCTTCTCCTACCGGGAGCAGCGGACCCGACTGCACCCGGGAGACACACTCCTGCTGTACACCGACGGCCTGATCGAGCGCCGCCACGACGGCCTCGACGAAGGTCTTGCCCGCCTCGCCGCCGAGGCGGAGCGGCTCGCGCACCTCGCGCCCGGCCCGCTCGTGGACGAGCTGCTCAGCACGGCGACCGGTGACACCGACGACGACACCAGCATCGTCGTCGTACGGGTGAGGGACCGGCCCCGGAGCGGGTGACGGCCGGGGGCCGGTCGCACAGCGAGTGGCGTCACCCCGCCAGCCAGGAGCCGATCTTGACGGCCAGTTCGTCCTCGTCGACCGGCTTGGCCACGTAGTCGTCGGCGCCCGCCGTGAGGGCCTCCGCGCGGTCGTCGGGCATGGCCTTCGCGGTGACCACGATGATCGGCAGACTCTCGCGGCCCGGCAGCTCCCTGATGGCCTTGATCGTGGTGTAGCCGTCCATGCCGGCCATCATGACGTCCATCAGGACGAGCCGGATCTCGTCGTGCGCGGCGAGCATGTCGAGGCCGGTCCGGCCGCCGTCGGCCGTGAGCACGCGCAGCCCGTGCCCCTCCAGGACCTCGGTGATGGCGAAGACGTTGCGGGCGTCGTCGTCGACGACGAGTACCGTCTCCCCCTCGGGTCGCTCCGGCGGGTCGCTCCGGACCGGGCGGCCGACGGGAGAGGCGGCGCCGGGGGTGCGCGAGGCGACGGCGTCGGAGGCCGTCACCGGCTCCGTTCCCCGCGCCGACCGTTCCGAGGGCAGGTAGAAGGTGAACGTGCTGCCGCGGCCGGGGGCGCTCTCGGCTGTGATGACGCCGCCGAGGAGGTCGGCCACCTCCCGGCCGATCGACAGCCCCAGACCGGTGCCGCCGTAGCGGCGGGCAGCGGTGCTGTCGCCCTGCTGGAAGGCCTCGAAGGTGTTCTCCAGCTGCTCGGTGGGGATGCCGATCCCGGTGTCCGCGACCCGGAAGGCGAGGACGTGCCGGTTCTCCCGCAGAGCCGACGGAACCTCGTCAGGGGTCGCGTACTCGACGGTGAGTGCCACTCGGCCCTCATCGGTGAATTTCAGGGCGTTGGAGAGGAGGTTCCGCAGGATCTGCCGGATGCGCGCCTCGTCGCTGTTCAGCTCGCCGGGCACGTCCTCGGCCACGGTGACGGCGAACTCCAGACGCCGCTCGTCGGCGACCGGCCCGAAGGTCGCGACCAGGTCCTCCACGAGCTGGTGGAGAGCGAACGGCTCGTGCGTGACGTCCATCTTGCCGGCCTCGACCTTCGACAGGTCGAGGATGTCGTTGATCAGCCGGAGCAGGTCGGAACCGGCGGAGTGGATCACCTCGGCGTACTCGACCTGCTTCTCCGTCAGATTGCCCTCGGTGTTCTGGGCGAGCAACCGGGCCAGGATCAGCAGGCTGTTGAGCGGAGTGCGCAGCTCGTGACTCATGTTGGCGAGGAACTCGGACTTGTACATGGAGGTGCGCGACAGCTGCTGGGCCCGCTCCTCCAACTCCTGGCGGGCCTGCTCGATGACGAGGTTCTTCGACTCGATGTCCTTGTTCCGCACGGCGAGGAGAGCCGCCTTCTCCTTCAACTCCGCGTTCGAGACCTGGAGATCCCGCTGGCGACTCTGCAACTCCATCGTCCGGGACCGCAGTTCGTTGGCCAGGCTGCGCGACTGGACCAGGAGTTCGTCGGTGCGGAGGTTGGCGAGCAAGGAGTTGAGCACCGCTCCCGCGCTGTCCACGAACCGGTCCAGGAACTCCCGCCGCAGACTGCTGAACGGCTGCAGCGAGGCGAACTCGACGGCACCGAGCACCTGTTCCTCGACGACGATCGGCAGCACGATCAGCGTCGTCGGCTCGGCGGAACCCGCTCCGGAGGCGACGGTGGCGTAACCGTCGGGCAGGTGATCGACGAGGACGGTCCGCCGGTCCTGGGCGGCCTGCCCGACGAGCCCCTGTCCGAGGAAGAAGCGGCGCGGCGCGGCATGCGGGCCGTCGGGGGAGCCGTAGGAGGCGGTCATGACGAGCTCGGTGCCGTCCTCGCCGTCCTCGGTGAGGAAGAAGGCGCCGTACTGGGCGGCGACCAGCGGAGGCACCTCGACCGTGATCAGTTCGGCGATCTCCGGCAGGCTCCGGGTGCCCTGGAGGAGGCCGGTGATCCGGGCGAGGTTGGTCTGGAGCCAGTCCTGCTCCTCGTTGGCCCGGGTCGTGGCGCGCAGCGACTCGACCATCGCGTTGATGTTGTCGCGGAGTTCCCCGACCTCGCCGGGCGCGTGCGCCGTGATCGAACGGGTCAGGTCCCCCTCGGCGACGGCGCTGGTGACCTCGGCGATGGCGCGGACCTGGCGGGTCAGGTTCCCGGCCAGTTCGTTGACGCTCTCGGTGAGCCGCTTCCACGTGCCGGACACGCCCTCGACCTCGGCCTGCCCGCCGAGTTTGCCCTCCGTGCCCACCTCCCGGGCGACCCGGGTGACCTCGGCGGCGAAGGAGGACAACTGGTCGACCATGGTGTTGATGGTGGTCTTGAGCTCCAGGATCTCGCCGCGGGCCGAGACGTCGATCCGGCTGGTCAGGTCGCCCTGGGCGACGGACGTGGTGACCTGGGCGATGTTGCGCACCTGGTTGGTGAGGTTGTCGGCCATGGAGTTGACGTTGTCGGTGAGGTCCTTCCAGGTGCCGGAGACCCCCCGGACGGTGGCCTTTCCGCCGAGCTTGCCCTCCGTGCCCACCTCACGGGCCACGCGGGTGACCTCCTCGGCGAAGGAGGACAACTGGTCGACCATGGTGTTGATGGTCTCCTTCAGCTCCAGGATCTCGCCGCGGGCGTCCACCCGGATCTTCCGGGTGAGGTCACCGCCGGCGACGGCCGTCGCCACCTGGGCGATGGACCGCACCTGGGACGTGAGGTTGTCGGCCATGGTGTTGACGCCCGAGGTCAGCTCCCGCCACACCCCGCGCGCCCCGGGCTCGTGGATCCGGCCGCCCAGCAGCCCCTGCCCGCCGACCTCGCCGGCGACACGGGTGACCTCGGAGGTGACGAGCGAGAGCCGGTCGACCATGTCGTTGTAGACGCCGGCGATCTCTCCCAGGATGTCGCCGCCGGCCTCGGGAAGCCGGACGCTGAGATCCCCGTCCCGTACGGCCGTCAGCCCGGCGAGCAACTGGCCGAGCCCGTTGTCGCCGAGCCCGCTATGAGAGCCGTTCTGACCGGGCTCCTCGGGCCGGGGGGCCGCCTCGGGGGACGGTGGTCTGCGCTCTGCCATGAACGACCTCGCACAGGGCGATCGTGGTGCGGGCCCGAGTGCGGGGTGCACGGCGGAGGTCCCATGCCACCTCTCCACTGTAGGACGATCACGGCTGCCGGGCCTGGCTTGGCACCTCCAGTGCGAACCAGACGGCCTTTCCCCTTTCCCGAGGGACCGATCCCCAGGCCGCGGAGAGGCGCTCCATGAGGTACAGGCCGTGCCCGGACGACCGTTCCGCGTGATGCGGTCCATGGGGCCGGGGACGTACCGGGCTCGTGTCGCTGACCTGTACCCACAGCCGGCCGTCGGTGCGGTCGAGGCGCAGTTCGTACGGGGCGCCACCGTGCGTGAAGGCGTTGGTGACGAGCTCCGACACCAGCAGCAGCGCGTCCTCGGCGGCGATCCGACCGGGTCCGCCCGCCACGCCGAACCAGTCGCGCAGGGCCTCCCGTGTGCGGTCACGGCACTCCCGGGCCACGCCCGCACCCTCCGTGAGTGCGTAGCGGCGAGTGCGATCGGTAGCGCGTTCGAGCCGCACGCTTCGGCTGGTCATATACGGCCGCTGCCCCGATGAGCGGCGGCGAACCCTGAAAGAGAGGGGAGATTACGGCCGTCGTGGACGCGTGGCAGGACAGGGGCGGCTAGGGCCGGCCCGGCGGATCACGTCCCGGGTCGGCGTACGCGGGGAAGACGCTGCGCGCCCCGGTGATCTCGAACATGCGGTCCACCGGCGGACGGAGTCCGAAGAGCTCCACCCGCCCTCCCTCGGCCAGTATCCGCAGCCGCGCTCGCAGGAGTACGTTCAGGCCGGTCGAATCGCAGAACCGCAGGCCGGAGCAGTCGACGATGACGCGCTCCGCGCCGATGTTCTCTTCGAGCGCGTCCCGCAGGGGAGCCGCCGTGTCGTGGTCGAGTTCGCCGTCCAGCACCAGGACGACGGTGCCGGGACGCTCGCCCGGCCGGGTCCTCACAAGAAAACGGGGGCCTCCGGCCGCCATGCCACTCACCCCCCTCTTCGCGTCCGCTCCGAGGGTGCGGAGGTGGCGGCGGTTCCGGCTTCGTCCTCGCTGTCGGGCGGTGGTGGTGCCAGCCCGAACCGCTCGGCACCACGGCGCAGTCGGCGGGCGGCATGCCCGACTTCCTCGGGGATCCTGGTCGCCACTTCGTCCATGGACTCCCTGCCCGGCTTCCGGGGTGGGGCGGGGGTCTCTTCGCGGCGCTCGGCCATGTCATTGCGCCTGCCCCGGATCCCGAGGGATATGCCACCGGTCCGGCCGCGGCCGGCGCTCCTCGCGACAGACCATCCGATCGCTGCGAAGGTGAAGGGGAAACGGAAGGTGCGAGGAAGGCGAGCCCATGCGGGACGAGGCTTTGGGGGCGGGACACGGGCCGGGACACGGGCCGGGACACGGGCCGGGACACGGGCCGGGGCAAGGGCCGGGAAGAGGGGTGGGAGAAGGCGAGGGGGAGGCGCCCCCGCGCGAGCGTTTCCGGGTGGAGGTCCGCCCGGCGACGGAGATCGCGGAGATCAGCCCCGAGACGGAGACCGCGGAGACCCGCCCCGCGACCCACGCGGAGACGGCCGTTCTCGTGCTTGTCGGCGAACTCGACCGCGACACGGTGGATCCGCTGCGCGAGGCGCTGGAGGAGCACCGGGGAGCGGACCGGATCGTCGTCGACTGCTCCGCCCTGCGGTTCTGCGACTCGTCCGGGCTCAACGCCCTGTTGAAGGCACGTCTGCGGATGCGGGAGACGAGCGGCCGGCTGGAGCTCGCGGGAATCCGTCGGCCGGTGGCCCGGATGTTCGAGATCACGGGGGCCAGGACGGTCTTCCGGGTGTACGGGACCGTGGACGAGGCGCTGTCCGAGCGCGGTCGCGAAGGTGGCGGGATCCATGGCCGAGAGGGCTGACGGCCGCCAGGACCAGGTGCGCAGACTCGTGCTGCACGGGGACCGGGGCGTGGTGTCGCGGTGCAGGGACTTCACCGCCGAGGCGCTGGTCGACTGGGGGTGGCTCCCCGCGGAGACCGTGGAGGCGGGGGAGCGGGTGGAGGACGTCCTGCTGCTCGTGTCGGAGGTCGTCACCAACGCGTGTCTGCACGCGGGCGGACCGGAGGAGCTGGTCCTGCGGCACGAGGGCGACCTGCTGCGGGTGGAGGTGGCCGACGCCGCCCCCGGGCGTCCGCGCGTCCTGGCCCGCTCGCCCGGCATGCCCGGCGGGCACGGCCTGATGGTGCTGGAGCGGCTGGCCGATGCCTGGGGCAGCGAGCCGAAGGGGCCGGGGGCGGTGGGCAAGGTGGTGTGGCTCGAGGTCAGTCGCCCGTCCCGCCCGCCGTGGCGCCGTCCTGGAGCAGGCCCTGTCTGAGCTCGCCGAGGACCCGGCTCAGCAGGCGTGAGACGTGCATCTGGGAGAGGCCGAGCCGCCGGCCGATCTCGGCCTGGGTGAGCTCCTCGCCGAAGCGGAGTTCGAGAAGGCGCCGGTCACGGGCGTCGAGCCGCGCGATGAGCGGCCGGAGCGCCGTGAGGGACTCGATCAGCTCGTACGAGGGCTCCCAGGCCGCGAGCTGCCGGGCGTTCGAGCCGGGGCCGGTGTCCTCCTCGCTCGCGGGGACGTCCAGGGAGTGGGCGGAGTAGGCGTGGGCCGCGAGCTCACCCTGCGCGACGTCCTCCTGCGTGAGGTGGAGATGGGTGGCGATCTCGGCCCGGGTGGGGCGGTGGCCGAGGCGCTGCTCCAGCGCGTCGGTGGCCTGCGCCAGGTCCATCCGCAGCTCCTGGAGGCGTCGTGGAACGCGTACGGCCCAGCTGGTGTCACGGAAGAAACGCTTCATCTCACCGGTGATCGTGGGCAGGGCGAAGGAGGAGAAGTCGACGCCCCGGTCGGGATCGAAGCGGTTGATGGCCTTGATGAGGCCGATCGTGCCGACCTGGACGATGTCCTCCATCGGCTCGGCGCGGTTCCGGAACCGGCGGGCCGCGAACTTGACCAGGCTGAGGTTCAGCTCCACCAGGGTGTTGCGGACGTACGCGTACTCCGGGGTGCCCTCGTCCAGTTCCCGCAGCCGTGCCAAGAGGCCGACGGAGAGGGACCGGGCGTCGTCCGTGGAAGCGGCGGTCGGGTTGACCGGCTCGGGCAGCGTGCCCAGCGCCGCCCTGCGCGTCGAGGCCTCGGCGCGCTGGGGCGTCTCCGTGGGAGGACGGGGGGCAGCGGAGCGCGAGGTGACGGATCGGACTCTGACGGTCGACATTGAGGGCTCCTTCGACGGTGGCGGTGGGCCTGCCGTCGCGGCCGCGAGGGGAGCGGCGGCGGACCGTCGGTCGAGCGTCCTGAAGAAACGATTCCCACTGTGTGGCGGTTTGACACGGCTTGTCGGGAGGTGGTGGGGCCGATGTGATCGTGCCTGCCAGAGAGCCCGCGCGGGCCGGGCGGGTACGGGCGGCGAGCGGCCTGTCCGGCGGATCTAAGCCGGACAGGCCGCCAACTGCCACCGAATCTCGGACTCAGGTCACTGGCGTGCCGCGACGAGGGCGCGGGCGGCCCGGGCGATGTGCGCGCGGGAGACGCCGGCCGCGTCGAGGAGCTCGTCCGTCGTGCCGGAGCCCGGCAGCCCGGTGACGGCGAGGTGGGCGAAGGCGGGGTGATCCGTGTCCTCGGCGAGGGCGGAGAGGACGGCCTCGCCGATGCCGCCTTCGGGGTGGTGGTCCTCGGCGACGACGAGGGCGCCGGTCTCCCGGGCCGCGCGGATCAGGGTGTCGGCGTCGACCGGCTTCACGGAGTACAGGTCGACGACTCGGGCCCGGACGCCCTCGGCGGCCAGCTGATCGGCCGCCGCGAGGCACTCGTGGAGAGTGACCCCGGCCCCCGATGAGCGTCACCTGGTCGTCCTCCGTCCGGCGGAGGGTCTTGGAGCCGCCCAAGGGGAAGGTCTCGCCGTGGGCGTAGAGGACCGGGTAGGCCCCGCGCGTGGCGCGCAGGTACGAGATGCCGTCCACGTCGGCCATCGCCGCCGTCAGCGCGGCCGCGGACGTGGCGTCGCTGGGGTACAGGACGGTGGAGCCGAGGACCGCACGCATCATGGCGAGGTCCTCGACGCCCATCTGGGACGGGCCGTCCGCGCCGATCTCGACACCGCTGTGGGTGCCGCACAGGGCGATGGCGACCTGGGAGACGGCGGCCATGCGGATGAAGTCGTGGGCGCGGGTGAGGAACGCGGCGAACGTGGTGGCGTACGGGCGGTACCCCCGCACGGCCATGCCGACGGCGTCCGCGATCATCTGCTGCTCGGCGATGTAGGCCTGGAAGTACCGCTCGGGGTGGGCCTTTCCGAAATCCTCGGCGTGGGTCGAGTTGCCGACCTCGGCGTCCAGGGCGACGACGTCGGGCCGGGCGCCGAGCGCCGCCAGAGTCTGGCCGAAGGCGACACGGGTGGCCACGTCGTCCCCCACGTCGAAGCGGGGCAGCTCCACGGCCGCGGCGCCGGTCCCGGCCCCGGTCCCGGCCCCGGTCCCGGCCCCGGTCGGCGGTCTGTGCACGGCCGGCGGGACCGCCGGCGGCATCGGTCCGCGTGTTCTGAGGTCGTGGTCGCCGGACAGTTCCGCGACCGCGCGCTCGGCGACGTCCTCCGGCAGCGGTTTGCCGTGCCAGCCCTCCTGGTCGGCCACCTCCGGCACACCGCGACCCTTCACGGTCCTGGCGATGACGACGGTGGGTGCCTCTCCGTCGGCGGCCGTGGTCATCGCACGGTCGATCGCTTCGAGGTCGTGGCCGTCGATCACGATCGGCCGGCATCCGAACGCCTCGACACGGCGGGCGTAGGCGTCGGTGTCCCACTCCAGTTCGGTCGGCCCGCACTGTCCGAGACGGTTCACGTCGATCAGGGCCGTGAAGTTGGCGAGCCGGCGGTGGCCCGCCTTGTCGAGGGCCTCCCACACGGACCCCTCGGCGGTCTCGCTGTCGCCGCACAGCACCCACACACGGTAGGGGAGCCCTTCCAGGTCCCGGCCGGCCGTGGCGATGCCGACTCCGTAGCCGACGCCCTGGCCGAGGGACCCGGTCGCCACGTCCACCCAGGGCAGGACGGGCGTGGGGTGGCCCTGGAGGCGGTGCCCGAAGCGGCGGTACGTCGTCATCAGCTCGTCGTCGCCGATCGCGCCCGCCGCCTTGAACATCGCGTACAGGAGCGGCGACGCGTGCCCCTTGGAGAAGACGAGATGGTCGCCGGCCGGGTCGTCGGGCGCGTCCCACGCGTAACGAAGGTGGCGGGTCATGAGGACCGCCATGAGGTCGGCGGCCGACAGGCTGGACGTGGGATGTCCCGACCCCGCCGCGGTACTCGCCCGCACGGAATCGGCCCGCAACTGCTGGGCGAGTCCGAAGACCGCCGTGAGGTCGCTCTCGGGTCCGACATCGGTGAGGGGCCGTGCCGTCATGAGCGGACTCCTTTCACCGGGGGCGCGCGGTCACGCGCCCCCTCGGCGCCGCACGTCCGCCGGGCCCTTGGACCGGAAGGGGTGCGTCCGCGACTCAGTCGACCGGTTCGTCGGGGGTGGGATGCTCGGGATGTACGGAGGCGTCCCGAGCCGCTCCTCTCGGACCCGTGCCGGCCTCGTCGGTGTCCGGAAGAGCGTCGTCCGCCGCGGACTCGTCGGGTACGGGGACGGCAGTCGGGTCCTCGCCTTCCGTGGCCTGCTGGTCCTCGGTGTCCCGCGGCAGGGGCTCTTCGGGCTGCTGCCGGGTCCGTCGCTCGCGCATCGTCATCGGCCTCCCTGCGTCCGCACCGGTCCTTTCCTTCCGCGCTTCCCGTCGCCCGGCAGGTGTTCCTCCCTCGCGTATGTCCCACCGGCCGCGGCGTAACCCCGCCTACGTCTCCCGCACGGATATGTGGCGTTCAGCGCGAGGGAAGCCCGCTTCCGGTGGGCCGACGACGGTCAGCGGGACGCCACGGCGGCCGCACAGCCGACGGGCGCGGGCGAGGACGCTCAGGGAAGCCGGTGACGGGTCGACGGTGGGCAGCTGGACCCTCACGCGGCTGCAGGGACGGTGGGTGAACAGGAGCATCTCGATCTCCAGGGTGGCCGCGGCGCGGCTGGAGATGTCGAGGTCGCGGAGGACCTCCAGGTGAAGGACGCCGTCCTCCACGTTGTGCCCGATCAGCATGACGCCTCCCGTACTCACAAGCCGTCCCCGGCCGGAGGACGCTCCGAACGGAGCACGGCGGAGGGCGGCACGAGCAGTATCTCCCGAACGGGGGTCGACCGCCTGGTCGAGGACCTGTACGCGGGGCGACGCGGGAGCACGCCCTAGGAGACGAGGGTCCGCCGGTAGGCCACGTGCCCGCCCAGGGCGCCGCTCAGGGCGAGCGCCGTCAGCCCGGCGCAGGACCACGCGCGGCCCTTGACCGCCTGGCCGCGCATCCTCGCGCTCAGGGACGTCGCGTAGCAGGCGATCATGGCGACGTTCGACACCGCGTGCACCAGCCCGACCCGGGCCTGTCGCGGGGGCAGGTCCGCCCAGTCGACCCAGCCGGTCACGGCCGCGGGACCCGCGCCGACCAGGCCCACGGCCGTGAGGGTGGTGGCGGCCGGCTGTCCGCCGGGAACGACGTCCAGCACGCCGGCCGAGAGGAAGCAGCCGACCGGGACCTGGACGAGCACGGCGTGCAGGGGGTGCCCGAGGGGCGCGCCCCGCAGCAGGTCGCGCGCCCCGCGCAGCGGAAGGGCTCCGACGGCCCGCTGAAGCGCGCGGACGACGGGATCCGCGAGGGTGGCCTGTTCGATGCGGTCCAGGGTTCTCAGCCACCCTGCGGACGCCGTGCCGAGAACCGAGGCAGGGCCCGTGGCCGCGGACCTGGTCCCAGCGGTGGCGGTGGTGCTGTCGGCGGTGCTCCCTGCGGTGCTCATGTCGGTCGCCTTCCAGATGTCGAGGTCCATGCGGCTCGCCGGGCCGCCAGTCGCTCAGGACGGCGGCGGGGCGCCTCCGTCCGTGAGGGGCATGAGGGCGATGCACTCGGCGTCGATCTTGTCGGCCGTCTGGCGCAGGGCTTCCGTCAGCGCGAGCACGGTGGCCGGGTCGAGATCCGAGCCGGCGGTTTCGGCCGACTGCGTCCACTGGTCCGTGAGGCGTCGCAGGAGGGTGGTCACCTGGTCGGCGGGGACCAGGAGATGACCGTCCGAGAGGAGGAGGAAGGATGCCGACGTGTTCATGGTGAACAGCCTCTCAGCGGCGGGATCCACCTCGAACGTCCGAGGCGGACGGGACATCAGTGCACGGGACGTCAGGCGGACACGACGTCAGGCGGACACGACATCAGGTGGACGGAACGCCGGAGCCGACGGCTTCCGGCCGGACGATGACGACGGGGCAGGAAGCGTGCGCGGCGCACTGCTGGCTCACGGAGCCGAGGAGGAGGCTGGTGAAGCCGCCCCGGCCCCGGCTGCCCACGACCAGGACCTCGGCGCCGGCCGACGCCTCGATCAGCACCTTCGCGGGATTGCCCCGCACCACGTGCTCGACCAGCGGAACGTCCGCGCTGTCGGGCAGCGCGGTCTTGAGCTCGTCCGCCAATGCCTCGTGGGCGATCTTCTCGTCGAACGCGGCGTCCACGGGAGGCGCGGACCAGCCCGCCGCCCCGGGCACGTCATAGACGGCCACCGCGTTCACGGTTCCCCCGATCAGCCGTGCATGGCGAACCGCCCAGCGTAGCGCCCCGTACGACGTGGGTGAGCCGTCGACGGTCAGCCCGGGGTGGGGGTCCGGACCGGGGCCCCGGCGCCGGTTCCGGCGCCGGCCCGGGCCGCGGCTGCGGCGCCTCCGGGTCGACCGGGAAGGGACGCGGGGGAGCCGGGGGCCGCGGCTCCGAAGGATCCCGGGGGATCGGACGGGTGGGAGGTCCGGTCTTCGCGCTCCTCATGCCGAACCGCCTCCTTCGCTCCTCACACTGACCGGCTACCCGGCGCCGCGAGCGCTACGCGTGCGGTGCCGGCCCACCGTCGGAGCGGTCGCCTCCGAGCGCTACGCGTGCGGTGCCCGCTCACCGTCGGAGCGGTCGCCTCCCAGGACCCGGCCCCTACGCCGCTCGGGGCAACGTCTCGCGTGTCGGGTGAGCCGACAGAGGTCTTCACCGAGTGACTGGGCAAGGCCGTTCCATGCGTCGGATCACCGCCTGTGTCGTTCTGGGCACGCTGGGCCTCGGGCTCGTCGGATGCGGCGTCGGTGCGGAGGAGCGGGAGTCCGCGGCGCGGACGGCGGCCGTCGCCTTCACGGCGGCTGTGCGGGCTTCCGACACGGGCCGGGCCTGCGAGGCCCTGGCGCCGGGCACCCGCGAGGAAGTGGAGACGGACGGGCCCTGTCCGACCGCCCTGGCCACCGCGCTGGGCGAGGCTCCCGCCGACGCCCCCGCCGGGGATCCGCTCGTCGTCGATGTCTACGGACAGCAGGCCCGGGTCGTGTTCGAGGAGTACAGCGTCTATCGGGCCTCCTTCCCGGACGGCTGGAAGGTCACGGCCGCCGGTTGCACGCCGCGGCCGGGCCGGCCGGCGTCGTGCCCGGTGAGGGGGAACTGAGATGCGTACGGTGTTCGTTCTCTGTCTGCTGTTCGTCTCGACGGGGCTCGCCCTCGCGTTCACGGTGGGGCTGACGCAGCGATGACACGTGTGCCGCGCTTCCTCCGGGAGAACGATCGATCTGACGCTCGCTTTCGGCGGGGCGTTTCTGCTCACGCTCGTCGGCCAGGCCCTGGCCGGATGCGCCGAGCTCAACACGGTCCTGACCTCGGCGAGCCTGCCCCGTGTCGGCTGCTCGGAGTACGTGCTGACCTCGGACTTCATGGTCGACGTCAGCGAGAACTGGCAGTCGGAGTTCCTGCAGTTCTTCCTCTACGTCTTCGGCACCGTATGGCTGGTGCAGCGCGGCTCCCCGGAATCCAAGCCGTTCAGCAGGATCGGGCGGGAGACCGACGAGCAGCAGAGGACCGGCGCGTACGCGCGACCCGATTCGCCCCGCCCCGCCTCCGCGGGCGGCATCCGGCAGAGCCTCTACTCGAACTCCCTCGGCAGCGTCATGCTCCTGATCTTCCTGCTGTCGTGGTTGGCCCAGTCCGTCACGGGCCTGGTCACCTACAACGAGGACCAGCTACGGCGGTTCCAGGACCCGGTCGGCTGGAAGACGTACGTCTTCTCCGCCGAGTTCTGGAACCGCACGCTGCAGAACTGGCAGTCGGAACTCCTGGCCGTCGCCTCGATGGTGGTCCTCTCCGTCTACCTGCGGCAGCGCGGGTCACCGGAGTCGAAGCCGGTGGGGGCAGCGCACACGTCGACCGGCGTGGAGGGCTGACGAGGAACCCGGGCCGCGACAGGTGCGGGAGGAGTGCCGTCGGCGGGCTCGGTAGCCGCCCGGCTACCAGTAATGGCGTCGACCGCCCACGGCGTGGCCGACGGATCCGAGGATCCACAGGGCGGCGCCGATGACCGCCAGGATGATCCCGATGGTCCACAGGACGGAGCTTCCGATGAGGAAGCCGATGATGAGCAGAATGACACCGACGAGGATCATGGTGTGCCTCGCTCTCTTGACGGGGTGGCCGGGCTCGCGGTGAGGCCGCGCTCCCACGGTGGGCGATGAGGGTGTGTCACGTCACCCATGAACCGCGTCTGCCCACAATCCCGTGGGTCCATGGGTGTCAGGACGGTCCGGACGGTCTCATCCATCAACGCGTGCGCACCTATGCACATGTCGGCTACCGTGGAGACACCCCTGTAGCCGACCGAGGGCTCGCCTCATGCTGTCCGTGCTGCGCAACCGCACCTACCGGCACCTCTTCACCGCGCAGGTCGTCGCCCTCGTCGGCACCGGTCTCGCGACCGTGGCGCTGAGCCTGCTCGCGTACGACATCGCCGGGGGGAACGCCTCGGCCGTCCTCGGCACGGCGCTGGCCGTCAAGATGGTCGCGTACGTGGCCATAGCCCCGCTGATCAGCGCGTTCGCCGACCGGATACCCCGGCGGGCGCTGCTCGTCACCATGGACCTCGCCCGGGCCGGCGCCGCGCTCGCGCTGCCGTTCGTCACCCAGGTGTGGCAGGTCTACGTCCTGATCCTCCTGCTCCAGGCCGCGTCCGCCGTCTTCACCCCCACCTTCCAGGCGACGATCCCCGAGGTCCTGCCCGACGAGGACGGGTACACCCGCGCCTTGTCGCTCTCCCGGCTCGCCTACGACCTGGAGAGCCTCTTCAGTCCCGTACTCGCCGCCGCGCTGCTCGCCGTCCTCTCGTACGGCTGGCTCTTCGCCGGCACCGCCGTCGGCTTCCTCGCCTCCGGCGCCCTGGTCGTCTCCGTCCTGCTGCCGAAGCCGCGGCCGGTCGAACGCCCGGGAGGCGTGTACGCGAAGGCCGCCTTCGGGACCCGGCTCTTCCTGGCCACGCCCCGCCTTCGCGCCCTGCTCGCCCTCGACTTCGTCGTCGCGGCCGTCGGCGCCATGGTGCTGGTCAACACGGTCGTCCTCGTACGCGACACCTTCGGCCGGTCGGCGGGCGACGTCTCCCTCGCCCTCGGGGCGTACGGCGCGGGCTCGATGACCGTCGCCCTGCTGCTGCCCCGCGTCGTCGGGCGCCTCGGCGACCGGACCCTGATGCTGCCCGCCGCCTTCGTCATGACCGCCGCGCTCGGCCTCCTCGCGGCAGGGCTCGGCGCGGGCGGGCTCTCGTGGCCGGCGCTGCCGGCGGCATGGCTGGTGATCGGGGCGGCGACCTCGGCGATCCTCACCCCCGGCGGGCGCCTGCTGCGCCGCTCGGCCGCCGCGCCGGACCTGCCCGCGGCCTTCGCCGCGCAGTTCTCCCTCACCCATGCCTGCTGGCTCGTCACCTACCCGCTGGCTGGCTGGCTCGCCGCCCGGGCCGGACTCGCCGTCGCGGCCGCCGTGTTGACGGCGCTCGCCCTCGCCGCCGCCGTGACCGCCGTACGCCTGTGGCCGCGCGAGGACCCGGCCGAGCTGGAGCACGTCCACCCCGAACTGGCCCCGGGGCACCCGCACCTCGCCGGTGCCGGAGGGTGCGGCCACCGCCACGACTTCCACATCGACGCCCTGCACCGACACTGGCCGGCGCGGCCACCCGCACGGGAGAAGTCCGCGGCCTGAGGGCAGCCCCTCGCCCCCCCGAAGCCCCCCGAAGCCCGGCGGGGCTCGGGTGGCGGGCTCGGTTGGCGGGCTCGGTTGGCGGGCTCGGTTGGCGGGCTCGGGTCAGCGGGTGACCGTGGCCGGGGCTGCCCCGGCGGCGTCACGCAGGCCGAGCCTCAGGTGCTCGACGTGGAAGAGGGCCTGCTCCAGGAGCTCGGCGACGTGGTTGTCGTAGAGCGCGTAGACGATGGAACGTCCGTGGCGTTCGCCGGTGATCAATCCCAGGTTGCGCAGCAGCCGGAGCTGGTGCGAGCACGCGGACGCCTCCATGCCCACCGCCTCCGCGAGGTCGCCGACCGAGCAGGGCCCTTCCTGGAGGCGGGCCAGGATGTCAGCTGGTCGGGGCCTCCGCCTGGGCGTGGGGCCCGCTCTACGCCCTCGCCTACGTCACCGGAGGCTGGGAGCCGGCCTGGGCGGGCGTACAGGCGCTGCGCGAGAAGACGCTGGACGTGGACCTGCTGATGATCGTCGCCGCGATCGGAGCGGCCTCGATCGGGCGGGTGATGGACGGCGTGCTCCTCATCGTCATCTTCGCCACCTCCGGCGCCCTGGAGGCGCTGGCCACCGCGCGGACCCAGGACGCGGTCCGAGGCC
The DNA here is from genome assembly GCF_053607625.1 of Streptomyces sp. NPDC055103. Taxonomy (NCBI): domain Bacteria; kingdom Bacillati; phylum Actinomycetota; class Actinomycetes; order Kitasatosporales; family Streptomycetaceae; genus Streptomyces; species Streptomyces sp. NPDC055103. Next base: position 87,004 of record NZ_JBSGTX010000007.1, on the reverse strand, counting down.
TGCTCGACCTCGTCGGTCCCCGCCGTCGTGAACCTGTCGCGGGATGCCCGCCGCCTGGTGGTCCAGAACCTGGTGATCGCGGGAGCGTTCATCTCCGGCCTCGTCGTCTGGGACCTCGCAGGGAGCCTGCCCCTCCCGCTCGGCGTCCTTGGCCACGAAGGCTCCACCGTCATCGTCGGCCTCAACGGCCTGCGCCTTCTGCGCGACGCCGCCTGGAACCGCGCCGCCCAGGACTCACGGTGAGCCGCCGCGCTCACGAGGACTCGTTCCCGGACGGCGCGCGCTCCTGTGTGCCATTGGTTGCCCAATGGTCAGCCGAGCGGGCGGTGCGAGTGGGTCATTGGCTCACCTGTTCGTCCGTGAGTTGAGCCACCGTACCCCTGTGGGTCTATTCTTGTAGGCATCACATACCTTCGGCGCCGCGCAGCGCCCGTCCGGCGACGAGGCCGGACCGGCCCGCGGTGCTTTCGTCGTGTCCGAGCCCCCACCACCCCCGGGGAGCCTCGCGTGCGGCGAGGATCAGGAACAAGGGGGGCGGGATTGGCCGCCGTGCGAAAGTTGCAGAAGTACGTGACGGCCCCGGATCCGGGGCGCGTCCGGCTCAGGGTCTCGCTCCGTGCCGTCCTCGGCATCGCGCTCGCGGTCGCCCTGGCCGAGCTCCTCGGCCTCTCCCTGACCGCCTCCATCACCGCCGGTCTCGCCGCCCTGCTCGCGCTCTTCACCGTCGGCGACCCCACCGTCCGCCGCCAGGCCGTCACCACCGCCCTGCTGCCGGCCGTCGGCTTCCCGGTCCTCGCGCTCGCGACCCTCCTCCACGACGCACCGCTCCTGCGCGACGCGTCCTGGCTCGTCGTGGTCTTCGCCGGCGTCTACGCCCGCCGCTGGGGACCGCGCGGGCACGCCCTCGGCATCTTCGCCTTCATGCAGTTCTTCGTGACGCAGTTCCTCCACGCGCTCCCCGCCCAGCTCCCCGAGCTGTACGCGGCCACTGCCGTCGCCGTGGGGGCCGCGGCGACCGTCCGCTTCCTGATCTGGCCCATCGAGCGGCGCGTCCCGCCGCCGGCCGTGCCCGCGGCGCTTCCGGGAACGGGGCTCGCCCGCGCGACCACGCGGCAGGCGGTACAGGTCTCCGTGGCCTCCGGTGTGGCCCTCCTCCTGGGCCAGTTCCTCTCGGAGGAGCGCTGGTACTGGGCCGTCGGCACCGTCTGGTGGATCTTCGTCAACACCGCCTCGCGCGGCGAGACGCTCGTCCGGGGCTTCCGCCGCGTTCTCGGCACCGTCACCGGCATCGCCGTCGGATTCCTCGTGGCCGTCCCGCTCGGCGGCGCGCCCGCGGCCACGGCCCTGCTGGTCGCCGTGTGCGTCTTCGCGATCTTCTACACAGCCGCGGTCTCGTACAGCTGGATGATCCTGGCCGTCACCCTGATGGCGAGTCTCCTCTACGGACTGCTCGGGGTGCTGGACGGCTCGCTGCTCCTGCTGCGCGTGGCGGAGACGATGGTCGGGGCGGTGTGCGCCGGGCTCGTCGTGACCCTGGTCCTTCCTGTACGGACCCACACGACGAACGACGCGTGGATCCAGCGAGCGCTGCTGTGCGTCCGGTCGGCCACCTCCGCGTCCGTCCGCCGACTCGCCGGCGAAGCGTCCGCCGATCCCACGCCGCACGCCGCCGAGCTGGAGTCCCTGCTCGGCCGCGTGCGGTTGTCCCTGAGCCCGCTGGTGCATCCCCTGAACCCGTTCTCGGCCAGGAAGGCGCGAGCGCGCCGTGTGCTGACGCTGCTCGACCAGGCCGCGGGAGAGGTCCGAGGCCTGGTGGACGTGGCCGCCGACCCGGACGCCAGTCACGACGCCCGCCTGGCCGCGGCCTGCTGGCGCGTCGAAGCCGCCGTGGAGGCCCTCACCTCCCGGAGCGGGGCCGTGGTCGCGACGGACGCGCACCTCCGGACCGAAGGCGAGAACCACCTGGGCGCGCCCGCCCTCGTCCACGCGAGGGGGCTCGCCCGCGTCCTCACGGAGCTCGACGCTCCGCTGCGGACCCAGCCGAGTGCCTGGACGGCCCGCTCCTGACGAAGCCCTCCGGAGAGGCGGCGGACCCCGTCGTTCAGCGCCAATTTGGTCTAGACCGCCTGCTACCGTCGGCCTGACGACGGCCGGTCGTCCCTGACCGGCCCCACGACAGGGAGGCGCCATGGGCGACACAGGGGCGGTACAGGGCCGGAGCGCGCTGCGGGCGTACATCGGGTCGTTCACCTCGGCGGGCGGTCTCGGCGTCCTCGCCGCCGACGTCGACGGGGCGACGGGCGCGCTGACCGTCACCGGCGCCACCGACGCCGTCGCCGACCCGTCCTTCCTCGCCCTCGCCGGCCCCGTCCTCCACGCGGTCTCCGAGACCGAGCCGGGCGCGGTCGCCGCCTTCGACGTCACCGGCCCCGTACCCCGCCCGCTCGGCGCACCCGTCCCCGTCGACGGCGCCGACCCCACCCACCTCGCGCTCGCCGCCGGCCACCTCCTCACGGCCAACTACACCTCCGGCAGCGTCACCGTGCTGCCCCTGGCCGCGGACGGCACCCCCCGCCCCGCCACGGCCGTCCTCCGGCACGAGGGCAGCGGCAGCGTCCCCGACCGCCAGAGCGGCCCCCACGCCCACCAGGTGCTCCCCGATCCCTCCGGACGCTGGGTCGTCAGCGTGGACCTCGGCACCGACTCCGTACGCGTCTGCGCCCTCGACCCCGCGACCGGTGCGCTCACCCTGCGCCACGAGACCGCGCTGCGCCCCGGCACCGGCCCCCGCCACCTCGTCTTCCACCCGGCGGGCACCCACGCCTACGTCCTGAACGAGCTGGAGCCCACCCTCACCGTCTGCCGCTGGGACGCGGAGGCGGGCGTCCTCGAACCCCTCGGCGAGACCCCCGTCGTCCCCGAGGGCACCACCGGCCCCAGCTACCCCTCCGAGATCGTCGCGGCCTCCGACGGCCGCTTCCTGTGGGCCGCCGTCCGCGGCGACGACACCCTCGCCGTCCTCGCCCTCGACCCGGACGGGGCGAAGGCCCACCTCGTCGCCACCGTGGCCTGCGGCGGCGTCTGGCCCCGCGACCTGACCCTCGACCCCTCAGGGCGACGCCTGTACGCGGCCAACGAGCGCTCCGGAGACGTCACCTGGTTCGACCTCGACCCCGAGACCGGCGTCCCGGTCCTGGCTGGCGCGATCGAGGCCCCGGCGGCCTCCTGCGTCGTCTTCGGCTGAGCCGCCCACGAGGTCCTGTGCGAGACGCACGAGAAGGGCCCGCATCCGGACGCATCCGGTGCGGGCCCTTCTCCTGCGCCGCGTCTCAGAGCGACGGCGCGCCCTGCGCGTGCTGCGGCGGGATGCCCAGCGTCGCCATGTACTGCGAGAGCACCAGCTTGCCGATCGCCGGGTAGGCCCCCAGCGGCTCGGCGGCGGCGCATCCGGCCTCCTTCGAGGCCTCGTCGAGCAGACCCTCGGCCAGCTCGGGGCCGATCAGGTACGGCGCGAGGGCCAGCTGGGCCGAACCCGCGGCGCGCAGCTGCTCGGCGATGGAGGTGATCGAACCCTCCTGGTCGAGCGCGGCGGCCATCACCGGCACCGCGAGGCGCGCGGCGAGCAGCATGCCGGTGATCCCGGCGGCCTGCACGGCCTCCTCGCCACCGACCGTGGCCAGGATGATGCCGTCGGCGGCCGTCGCCACCGTGAACAGCCGGGCGCGGTCGGCACGCGCGAGCCCCGCCTCGGACAGGCGCACGTGCAGCGCCTCGGCGAGCAGCGGGTGCGGACCGAGGACCTCGGTCAGCTCGGCGGTGTTGCCGCTGTCCATGACGGCCTGGCGGACCTGGCGCATCAGGGCGCTGTCCGGGCCCGCGAGCAGCGGGACCACGACGGCGGCGGGACCCGTCGGGGCGGTGACCTCACGGCCGGCCGCCACGGCCAGCTGGTACCGCTGGGTGCGCAGCGCGTCGGCGCCCGTGAGCACGGTCGCGAGCGAGGGGTACTCGGTGTCGTCGCCGTCCAGGAAACCGATCACGGCCTCCAGGCCGGGCAGCTCCGAGCGGGCGATGCTCACGACCTCTTCGGCGAGGGAGCGTATGGCGGCCGACGGAACACCGGGAACGGCGAGAACCAGCGCGGGAGCGCCCTCGGGCGCCGCCGCGGGTTCGGGGCGACGGTGCCGCCCGGACTGGCGGGGTCGAGGCATTCGTACAGGCAGGCCGGAAGCAGGCCCAGTGGGGGAGCTCATGGCGCCGCATGCTACTGGTTTCGTCTGCCACGCTGTTCGGTGAGGTGCGATCGCGCGCCGTCTGTCCCCCTATGTCCGGTCTCCCTGCCCGAATCAGACACGATCCCGGCCCGATCCCGGCCTGAAACCGGCTCGATCCCGCCCCGATCCGGATCCTCCGCACCGGCCCCGACCTGGGCGGATGCCGTCGCTCCCGTGCTCCCCACCCCTCGCCGCCCCGCCGGGCTAACGGACGAGCGTGAGCAGCGACGGGTCCTCCGGCAGGCGCAGCGTGCCCGTGGCGAGCGCCGAGGCGAGGGTGACCGCCCCGGCCTGCGGATCACCCGCGGGCGCCACCGTCAGGGCGTGCGGGATCCGCTCCGCGAGCGCGGCCCTCAGGGGTACGAGGAGGGGGTCGCCGATTCTGAACAGTCCGCCCGTCAGGGCGACCAGGGCTCCGGGGGTGTCCGGGCACACCGCCTCGGCGGCATCCGCGACGTGACCCGCGGCCCGGACGAGGACGTCCGCCGCGACCGGGTCCCCGGCGGCGGCGCAGGCCCCCACCTCCGGGGCGAACGAGGCGAGCACCGCGGGACGGTCGGTACGGGGGTAGAGCGCGCCCGGCAGGCCGGTCACCGGCCCGAACAGCTTCTCGGCCCGGGCCAGGAGCGCCGTGGAACCGCCGCGCCGCCCGTCGTGGGCGCGCATCGCCGCCTCCAGGCCCGCCCGGCCGATCCAGGCGCCGCTGCCGCAGTCGCCGAGGAGGTGCCCCCAGCCGTCGGCCCGGCGCCAGGACACCAGATCCGTACCGAGCGCGATCATCCCCGTGCCGCCCGCGACGACCGCGCCCGGCCGCTGCCCGAGCGCCCCGCAGTACGCGGTGACGGCGTCGGCCGCGAGCGCGAGGCGCCGCACTCCCCAGGCCTCCGCGAAGGCGCGGGGCAACTCGGCCCGCAGCTCGTTCCCGAGCGTCGCCATCCCGGCGGCGCCCACGGCCACGGCGAGGACGGGCAGGTCGGCGCGCGCCCCGGTCGCGGTGCGCTCCCGCAGCTCTCGGACCGCCGGGAGGACCTGCTCCAGGAAGTGGGCGGCGGAGATCCCGCCCGGCCCGGTCCGGACGGGTTCGCGGGAGGCGAGGGCGTCGAGAACCCTGCCGCCCGCCGCCTCGGCCAGGGCGATCCGCAGCCCGGAGCCGCCGGAGTCCACACCGACGACAAGGCCCACGGAGGGCTCGTTCACGGAATCCACGTGCACCGTCCTGACATGAGGGGGACAAGGGGCGGCCGAGTGGCGGGAGTCTAGGGGGTGCCCCGCCGACCGGGCCGGACCGGGCTGTCACTGTAGGCCGGTAGAGTGACGGATCGTGACAGCGCGACCCTTGAACGAACTGGTGGAGCCCGGCTGGGCGGAGGCTCTGCGCCCCGTCGCGGGGCGTGTGGCGGAGATGGGCGACTTCCTGCGCGCGGAGATCGCCGCGGGCCGGACGTACCTCCCTTCCGGGCCGAACGTCCTGCGGGCGTTCCAGCAGCCCTTCGACGAGGTGCGGGTCCTGATCGTGGGTCAGGACCCCTATCCCACGCCCGGGATGGCGATGGGACTCAGCTTCTCGGTCGCCCCCGAGGTCCGTTCGCTGCCCGGCAGCCTGGAGAACATCTTCCGGGAGCTGCACACCGACCTGGGCCTGCCCCGTCCGTCGAACGGCGACCTGACCCCCTGGACCGGCCAGGGCGTCCTGCTGCTCAACAGGGCGCTGACCACGGCCCCGCGCAAGCCCGCCGCACATCGAGGCAAGGGCTGGGAAGAGGTCACCGAGCAGGCCATCCGCGCGCTGGCCGCCCGCGGCAAGCCCCTGGTCTCCATCCTGTGGGGCAGTGACGCCCGCAGGGCCCGCCCGCTCCTCGGCGATCTTCCGGCGGTCGAGTCCGTGCACCCGTCGCCGATGTCGGCGGACCGCGGCTTCTTCGGCTCCCGGCCCTTCAGCCGCGCGAACGACCTGCTCCTGAAGCAGGGAGCCCAGCCGGTGGACTGGCGCCTGCCCTGACCCACCGGCCCGCTCGAGCGCCTGCGCGAAGGTGAAGGCGAACGTATGGTTGGCGCCGTAGCAGCAGTCCCACAGACACACCCCGGCGCCCGCGCTCACGCTCCAGCCGGCGCCCGTCCGGCGAACCGGACGGAGGCTCTTCCTCCGTTACGGGGCCGGTGTCTTCAGACCACCGCCGCTCGTACACACAGTACGTCCGGCAGGTGCTCCGCCAGGAGCTGCCAGCTGTCGCCGTCGTCGGCGCTCGCGTACACCTCGCCGTTCCGGTTGCCGAAGTAGACGCCCGCCGGGTCCGCGTCGTCCGTGCAGAGCGCGTCGCGCAGGACCGTGCCGTAGTGATCGCCCTGGGGCAGGCCGCGGCTCAGCGGTTCCCAGCCGGCTCCCGCGTCGCTCGTCCGGTAGACCCGGCAGCGGCGCCCCGCCGGGACACGGTCGGAGTCGGCCGTGATGGGGAAGACGTAGGCCGTGTCCGGGCGGTGCGGGTGGGCGGCGATCGCGAAGCCGAAGTCGGAGGGGAGCCCGGCACCGATGTCGGACCAGCTGCCGCCCGCGTCGTCGCTGCGGAACACGCCCCAGTGGTTCTGGAGGTACAGCCGGTCCTTGTCGCCCGCGTCCTGGGCGATCTTGTGGACGCACTGCCCGAACTCCGGGTTCGGATCGGGGAGGAAGACCGCGGACACTCCCTGGTTGGACGGCTCCCACGCGGCCCCGCCGTCCCGGGAACGGAACACCCCCGCGGTGGACACCGCGACGGTCAGCGCGTCCGGATCGCGGGGATCGGTGACGACGGTGTGGACGGCCTCGCCGCCTCCGCCGGGCACCCACTTGTCGCGGGTGGGGTGCTCCCAGAGCGGGCGGACGAGGGTGAAGGACTCCCCGCCGTCCGTCGAGCGGAACAGCGCCGCCGGCTCCGTCCCCGCGTACACGACGTCGGGGGAGTGCTCCGGCGCGGGGTGCAGTTGCCAGACGCGCTCCAGGGATGCCCCGGTGTCCTCCGGGAACTTGACCGCGGGCCGCGCGGGCTCGGTCCAGTTCGCGCCGAGGTCGTCGGAGTGGAAGACGGACGGTCCCCAGTGGGCGCTGTCCCCGCCCACGAGCAGCCGGGGGACCGGTCGCCGGGTGTCGATCGCGACCGAGTAGACGGCCTGCGCGGGGAAGGCCGGATCGTCGAACTCCCATCGGCCGTCGTGCCGATGGCCGATGAAGAGCCCCTTGCGGGTGCCTACGGTGAGGAGTACGTCAGGCATGTTCGCTACCTCCAGGACGCCGTTGTCGCGGATACGGGCCAGTCTGCACCCGGCCACTGACAACGGCCCCCGGACACACCTGCGGCACCCTCGGCGGCTCCCCGCACACTCCCCGCGCCACCTCCTCGGCGGCTGCCCACGCGCACTCTCCGCACGCCCTCGGGTGGCTCCCCGTGCGCCCCTCGGCGACGGCGCCCTTGACCCGCCCGTCCCCGTCAGATCGCCCAGGCGTACTGGGCCGGCGCGTGGGTCTCCGCGCCGAGCTCGCGGGCGGCGCGGCGGGCCCAGGAGGCGTCGCGGAGCAGCTCGCGGCCGAGGAGGACCGCGTCGGCCTCGCCGTTGGCCAGGATCTTCTCGGCCTGGCCGCTCTCGGTGATCAGACCGACGGCGGCCACCGGCAGCCCGGTCTCCGCCTTGACCCGGGCGGCGAAGGGCACCTGGTAGCCGGGGCCGACCGGGATCTCGGCCGGTCCGCCGTTGCCGCCGCTGGAGACGTCGAGGAGGTCGACGCCGTGCTCGCGGAGGAGTGCGGCGAAGCGTACGGTCTCGTCGACCGTCCAGCCCTGCTCCTCCAGCCAGTCGGTGGCGGAGATCCGGAAGAAGACGGGCAGCTCCTCGGGCCACACGGACCGCACCGCGTCGACGACCTCCAGGGCGAGCCGCGTCCGGTTCTCGAAGGAGCCGCCGTACTCGTCCGTGCGGTGGTTGCTGTGCGGGGACAGGAACTCGCCGATGAGGTAGCCGTGGGCGCCGTGCACCTCGACGACCTCGAAGCCCGCGTCCAGCGCACGGCGGGCCGCGGCCGCGAACTGTCCGGTGATCTCGTGGATCCGCTCGACGGTGAGCTCGGTGGGCACCGGGTATCCCTCGGCGAACTCCACCGGGCTGGGCGCGACCGGCTGCCAGCCGGGCTCGCCCGTCGGTACCGGGCCGCGCCCCTGCCAGGGGCGCTTGGTCGAGGCCTTGCGGCCCGCGTGACCGATCTGGATGCCGGGCACCGTGCCGTGCTCCTTGAGGAAGCCCGCGATCCGGCGCAGCCCCTCCGTCTGGGTGTCGTTCCACAGACCGAGGTCCGCCGGGCTGATCCGGCCCTCGGGGGCGACGGCGGTCGCCTCGACGAGGATGAGCCCGGTGCCGCCGGTGGCCCGGGAGGCGTAGTGGGCGAAGTGCCAGTCCCCGGCCACACCCGCGTTCGGCCCGGTCATCTCGGCCGAGTACTGGCACATGGGCGCCATCCAGACCCGGTTGGGCACGGTCAGCGAACGCAGGGTGTAGGGCTGGAACAGGGTGACGCTCATGACGGACTCCGTTTCTGGGGCCTCAGGGGATGCTCGTACGATACTCGTCGTAGTACGGCATCTGTCAAACTACGAGAGTTCTCGTACAATGAGGGTCACCCGGATGAAGTGGAGCCGCCGCCATGACGACCGCCACCAGCCCTCGTGCGCTTGAGCACCCCCCGCGGGACCGGATCGGCCTCGAAGAGGTGCTCCACGCGCTGTCGGACGCCGTACGGCTGCGCATCGTGCGGGACCTGGCGCGCGCGGACTCCGCGCTGAGCTGCTCGTACTTCGACCTCCCCGTGACCAAGTCCACGACGACGCACCACTTCCGCGTCCTGCGTGAGAGCGGTGTCATCGAGCAGACGTACCGGGGCACGGCCAAGCTCAACGCCCTGCGCAGGGGCGACCTTGACGCCCTCTTCCCCGGCCTCCTGGACACTGTCCTGACGGCGGCCGAGGCGCAGGCCGAGCGTCGGAGCAGTGTCGAGGAGGGGGACGAGGAGGAGTGACGAGGAGGGGTCGCGAGGAGGGGTGACGCGGGAGTTCACCGCTCCCCGGATCCTCGCCCTACAGCGACTGCATGCGGTTGATCTCCGAAGTCTGCTGGGTGATCACGTCGTTGGCCATCTCCTCCACCAGGACGTTGTTCCCCTCGCTCAGCACCTCGGCCGCCATCGTCACTGCCCCCTCGTGGTGCGTGATCATGAGCTTCAGGAACAGCTCGTCGAACGCCGCGCCCTTCGCGCTCCGCAGCTGCTTCAGCTGGGCCTCGGTCGCCATGCCCGGCATCGAGTGATGGTCGTGGCCGCTCTGTTCGCGCGGCCCGCCGTTGGTCGTCAGCCAGCCCTCCATCGCGCCGATCTCCGGCAGCTGCGCGGCCGAGATCCGCTCGGCGAGCTTCTTGACCTGCGTGGATCGCGCCCGCTGTGGGGCGAGTTCCGTCATGACCAGCGCCTGGCGATGGTGGACGACCATCATCTGCACGTACCGGAAGTCGGCGCTGTTCGGGGTCTCGTCCGGGAGGAGGCGGGCGGCCTCCTCCGGCGATATCCGTTTGGCCGGCTCGCCGGGCTTCCCCGGTGCCACCACCGAGCCTCCGGCCGAGCCCTGGGCCTTCGGCGCGTCCGTGCCGGACCCCGACTCGCAGGCACTCAGGGCGAGTACGGCCACGAGGGACAGGGCCACGGTGACGACGGATCGCTGACGGCGGATCAACAACGCGACCTCCAGATGTTCTTGCGGGATAGTGACCGTTCCTAGCACTTTTCACGTGGGGATCGATCAAAAACCTTCATTACGTCTGTGTTGCCATCTGTTGAGATGCGCACGCCAAGGACCATACTGCCGGGGTCCAACATCCGTTCAAGGCTGAACGGATACCAGCGAGGACGGAGTGATTTCGTTGCGAATCCCGCGTACCCCGCGTACCGCGCGTGCACGGATCAGGCGCCTGGGCGTGGCATCCGCCGCGGCCGGACTTCTGGCCACGATGCTGGCGGCCGGACCGTCGTTCGCCACCCCCGACCCCGGAGACGCCCTCACCCAGGGCACGGTCTCGGCGGAGCAGGCGGCCGAGGCGCGTTCCGCCATCCAGAGCGGTGAGATACCCGGCGTGGACGAGATCGTCCACAGCCAGAACATCGAGCACCTCGCCAACATCCCCAAGGACGCCCTCAAGGGCACCAACTCGGACCTGGCCTTCCAGGGCAAGTACGCCTTCGCCGGCAACTACGACGGCTTCCGGATCTTCGACATCAGCGACCCGAAGGCCCCGAAGACCGTCGCCCAGGTCCTCTGCCCCGGTTCCCAGAACGACATCTCCGTCTCCGGGAACCTCGTCTTCCTCTCCACCGACTCCTCCCGAAGCGACAACTCCTGCGCCAGCACGTCGCAGCCCGCCTCGGTGAAGGAATCCTGGGAGGGCATGAAGATCTTCGACATCAGCGACATCGCGAACCCGAAGTACGTCGCCGCCGTCGAGACCGCCTGTGGCTCGCACACCCACACGCTCGTGCCCAAGGGCAAGGACGTGTACGTGTACGTCTCCTCCTACTCGCCCAACGTCGCCTTCCCGGACTGCCAGCCCCCGCACGACGGCATCTCCGTCATCAAGGTGCCCCGCCAGTCGCCCGAGCAGGCCGCGATCGTCAGCTTCCCCGTCCTCTTCCCGGGCGAGGGCCCGGACGGCGGCGGCAACCCGGGCGGTCCCACCAACCCGGGCGTCTCCAAGACCACCGGCTGCCACGACATCACCGTGCTGCCGGAGAAGGACCTCGCCGCCGGCGCCTGCATGGGTGACGGCATCCTCTTCGACATCGAGGACCCCGAGCGCCCGAGGGTGATCGACCAGGTCCAGGACAACGTCAACTTCGCGTTCTGGCACTCGGCGACCTTCAACCAGAAGGCCAACAAGGTCATCTTCACTGACGAGCTCGGCGGTGGCGGCGCCGCCACCTGCAACGCCGTCATCGGCCCGAACCGGGGCGCCGACGGCATCTACGACATCGTCGGCAAGGGCAAGAAGCTCGACCTCGTCTTCCGCAGCTACTTCAAGATCCCGCGCCACCAGGCCAACACCGAGAACTGCGTCGCCCACAACGGCTCGCTGATCCCGGTCAAGGGCAAGGACCTCATGGTCCAGGCCTGGTACCAGGGCGGCATCTCGGTCTGGGACTTCACCGACTCCGCCAACCCGAAGGAGATCGGCTTCTTCGAGCGCGGCCCGCTGTCGGCCACGAAGATGTCCTCGGGCGGTTCCTGGTCCGCGTACTACTACAACGGCTACATCTACTCGAACGACATGGCCAAGGGCTTCGACGTCCTGAAGCTCTCCGACCCCCGCACCGACCCCGCGAAGCGGATCCGGATGGACGAGCTGAACGTCCAGACGCAGCCGGACTACTTCGACCTCGACGACTGATCGAGCGGCACCACAGGCGCGCCGTCGGGCGGACCTCCGTCCGGCGGCGCGCCCTGCTCCCAGTCGAGCCCGTACCGCTGGAAGAGCTCCCACCGCAGCCGCGCCATCGGCATCGGCGCGCCCGGCAGCAGCACCGCCACCACCGCGCCCATCAGGAGCGCGCGCAGCAGCGGATAGTCCGTGTCCACGTCCTCGGAGCCGTACCGGGTGACCGTGTCCCGCAGCAGGAACGCGAGGCGCTGCTGCTCCTCGCACTGCACGAACCCGTCGGCCTGCAGGATTCCCGCCATGTGGGTCCGCATCAGGGTGGGCCGGGCCACCGCGAGCCCGAGGATCGCGTCGATCGCCCGGGCCAGCCGCTCCCGGCCGTCCTCCGTGCGCGGCTCGCGCTCCAGCGCCTCCTCCAGCGTCAGATGCATCAGCCGGTGCACCGCCGCCTGCAGCAGCTGCCGCTTCCCCGGGAAGTAGTACGAGATGAGCCCGCGCGCCGTACCGGCCCGCTCCGCGATGTCGCCGAGCGTGGTCGCCTCGTAGCCATGCGTCGACATCAGGTCCACGGTGGCCCGCAGAATCCGCTCACGTGAGCGGCGTCTGAGCTCTTCATTGACCGATGGGCTACGCGGGGACATGCTTGGCTCCTGCGTTGACTGGCTGCCGGCCAATATACTCAGCGCATCCCGTCGGCGCGCCCCTGTGGCAGACCGGCGGGGAGGCCGTCTGTTCTGGGCGACACGGGGGATCGTCCAGAACAGGCGGCTTCATCGCGTTTCTCCCATTCTCCTCCCCAGGGCCGGCGAGGCGCCGGAGCCGCCGATCTTCGAGCCTCGTCGCTCGAACCGGCGGAACAGGAGGACGGCCGCGGCCACGCAGCACCAGCCGAGCAGCCAGCCGCCGAGCACGTCCGACGCCCAGTGCACGCCCAGGTGGATCCGCGTCCAGCCGACGCCGAGCACCGACACGACCGCGGCACTCGCGAGGACGCTCCAGCCGCGCCAGTCCGCCCGCCAGTGCAGCGCGAGCACCCACAGGAGCAGGCCGCAGGTCACCATCGCCGTCATCGCGTGTCCGGAGGGGAAGGCGGCGTACCGCGCGGAGTCGACCGGATCGGTCCACACGGGCCGGTCCCGCCCCACCAGAGCCTTCAACCCCTGCTGGAGTCCCACCGCGACGAGGCTCGTGCCGGCCACCCACAGGGCGAGGATCCGCTCCCGCCGCCACCACAGCAGCACGACGGCCACCGCGGCCAGGGCGCGCATCGCCCAGGGGTCCCACACCCAGTCGCTGAGGAAGCGGTTGAGGCCGGTGACACCGGGGGAGGCGACGGCGTCGCGGTGCGACTCCTCGGCGATCCACCGGTCGAGGGAGAGCAAAGGGGGCCACCCCGCGGCGACGAGCACGAGCAGGAGGACGAACAGGACTCCGGAGACCACGGCGGAGGGGCGCATGCGCCGATCCTGCCCGACACCCCACGCCGAGCGACGAACCGCCCCACCCCGAGCGGCCATCGACCCTGTCCCGAGCGACGAACCGCCCCACCCCGAGCGGCGATCGAGAGCCGAGGGCGCGTCCCCGCACGCTCCGCCCCGCCGGCCCCGTGCGCTCCGCCCCGCTACCCCAGCGCGCTGAGCGCCGGGACGAAGGCCACGAGCACCGGGACCACGGGGACCAGGGACGCCGCGGCGGTCAGCCGCAGCCGGTGCCCCGCCGTGAGCCGCGGCGCCGCCGTGAGGAGCCGGTGCACCCGCTGCGGCAGATCCGCGTCCGTGGCCGGGCCGGGTCCGAACACCCCCCGGTCCTCGTTCAGTTCGACGAGGGCCAGGGCGATCGTCAGCCGCCCGAACCGGCGCGAGGCCACGTCGTCCGCGGCCAGCTCCACCAGCCGGTGCATCTCCTCGCGGAACGCCGCGAAGACGGGGATCCCCGGGAAGCCGCCGGCGAGCGCGGCCGAGCAGTGCAGCAGCCAGTCGTGCCGGGCCCGGGCGTGCCCCTGTTCGTGGGCCAGGACCGCGTCCAGCTGCCGGCCCTTCAGGCGCCGCAGCGCGGCCGTGGTGACGACGAGCCGGGGAGTCGTCCCCGCCATCCACCACGCGCCCGCACGCTCGCCCTCCAGGACGACGAGCCGCTCGCTGCCCGGCTGCTCGCCGGGCAGCAGGGGCGCGCGGACGAGGAGGTCGCGGCGGCGCTGTCCGCGCCGGGCGCGCGCCTGGCCGATCTCCCGGCCGAGCATCGCTCCGGACCAGACGCCACCGCAGGCCAGGGCGACCGCGAGGACCCCCGACCAGGGGCCGCTCGTGCCGAGTTCGTACGCGTCGACCACCGCGCGCGGCGCGGGCGCGAAGAGCTGCCCCCGTACCGCCTGCCAGGCCGCCGACGCGCTGAACGTCATCGACAGCGCGAAGCTCAGCAGCACCGCCGCCACCACGCACTGCCACACCCAGAGCGCGACCACGGGTTCTCGCTCCACCCAGTCGGCCCGCGCCAGCAGCCGGGGGGCCGCGAGGGCGGTCAGGACGCCGAGCAGGAGTAGCGCGAGGGAGACCCACATGAGCGTCACCCTATGAGTGCGGTACGGGTCGGGGGTATGGCCCCGGACGCCAAGTGACGTACGACACGGTTTCGTTGTGAGGGCGGTGTGGATCACCCGCTCCCACACGTCACGACGTCACGCCCTCACAGCGTCACCAGCATCGCCACCATCGCCAGGGCCATCGAGAGCCGGCACGCGAGGGTCAGCTCCGGCCGGGTCGCCCAGGACGGGCCGGGGCCACCGGTCGCCGTCACCGCCGCCGGTGCCAGCCGCGCCCCCGCGCGCAGGACGTACACCGTGTAGTAGAGGAGCAGCACGCCCGTGAGCAGGGGTATGCCGCCGGCTGTCCCCATGGCGTGCCCCGTGTGCGCCCCCTGTGCGACGGGGGAGGCCATCGCCACCGCCATGTACAGCATCGCGAGCGAGCCGACGAGATGGTGCAGATGGTGGCCGCCGCGCCGGGCGGCACCGACCAGGCCGAGCAGCGCCGCCCCGCCGAACACCGCCGCGTACACCGTCCAGCTCCAGCCGGGCTGTGTCACCACCGTCGCGGGCAGCGCCATGGCGGCCATGCCGAGGCCCATGACGGCCTCGCCGCCCGCGGCCCGCCGCTCCGCCCCGTCGCACGCGCGCATCCGCAGCAGGCAGTACGTGCCCGTCGCGGCGCAGAGCGCGACCAGCAACCACCCCGACAGGGTCGCTCCGTGCACGGCACACCTCCCCCTTCGTCCAGAGGAATGCCCGTCGCCGGGAGCCCGCACGCGGGCGCACGGGCGCGCACGGGTGTACGAGGGGGAGCGAAAGGTGCGCGCGTTAGGCTCGGGACGATCGCGCACGCCGATCGTCAGCGCCCGAGGGGAGCCCGCACGCATGGACACCGCCACGTCCCAGGAGACCGGCACGACCGAGAGCCGGATCGAGTACCGCGAGGCGGTCCTGGACGACGTCCCCGTCCTCGTCCCGCTCGTCGAGTCGGCCTACCGGGGTGACTCCAGCAGGGGCGGCTGGACCACGGAGGCGGACCTCCTCCAGGGGCAGCGCACCGACCCCGAGGGTGTGGCCGCCGTCATCACCACTCCGGGCAGCCGTCTCCTGGTCGTCGAGCGCGACGGCGAGGTCGTCGCCTGCTGCCAGCTGGAGCACCGGGGCGAGGCCGCCTACTTCGGGATGTTCGCGGTCCGTCCCGAGCTCCAGGGCGCGGGCCTCGGCAGGCGGATCATCGAGGAGGCCGAGCGGCGGGTGCGCGAACTGTGGGACGTCCGGGAGATGCACATGACGGTGATCTCCGTGCGCGAGGAGCTCGTCGCCTGGTACGAGCGGCGTGGCTACCGGCGTACGGGACGGATGACGCCGTTCCCGTACGGGGACGAGCGCTTCGGCCTGCCGCAGCGTGACGATCTGCAGTTCGAGCTGCTGGTCAAGACCCTGGTCTGACGCTGCGTGGTCGAGCGGGGGCGGAGAGGGCCCGGCGGAGGCGACCCGTACGGCGGAAGCGTGGCCTCAAACCCAGTAGACAGGAAAAACTTCGGTCACCATGGGGGTCGCACAGGATAATTTCTCTTGCTCCCCTTGTGTCGAGGAACCGTGGATGGTTACGGTGTCTTGACGGAAGGTTCTCCTGTGGAGGAAGAGGCATGACGGAAATTCTTGTGCAGGACGCGACCGGTGGGGCGATAGCCGCCGACGTCCGGGTCATCGACCACCCGGCTTGGGCCGAGCTCAAGAGTGCCGTGGAGGAGATCCGTGTCTGGCAGAGCGCCGACGGCTCCATCGACTTCGACCCGGAGAACGCGGACGCGCCCGCCCGCGCCCTCGTCGAGCTGACCCTCGACCGGGTCGCCGCCGCGGTCGAGCAGCTCTCCCCGCTCGTCCCGCACGACGGCGCCTACCACCTCGCGCTCGTCTCCGACCTGCGCAAGTGGGCCGAGAGCGGCTTCACGGTCCCGGACTTCCTGGACTCGCTGCTGGCCTTCCAGCCGGCAGCCGACCGCGTCGACGGGCTCCAGCACCTCGTGCTCTTCCCGATGTACACGCAGAACGGCAACCTGGACCGCAACCTCGAAGCCGTCGTGCTCCGCATGGTGTGGCCGGAGTGGCTCGCCGAGCTGGAAGCCACCCGCTACGACAACCCGCTCTTCTGCGGCATCACCTTCGAGGACTTCACCGCCGGGTACGACACCCACTCGGCCGTCCTCTTCCCGGAGACCATCGCCGTCCGCGAGGCCCCCGAGCGCTTCAGCTGGGGCGGCATCTTCTGCGACCGCGAGGCCGCCCGCTTCCGCAAGGTCACCGAGGCCGCCGTCGACACCCTGGGCATCGACCTGCCCGCGGACATCGCGGCGATGATCGACGACCAGACCCGCTGCGAGCAGGCGTTCGTGCTCTGGGACATGGTCCACGACCGCACGCACAGCCACGGCGACCTGCCCTTCGACCCCTTCATGATCAAGCAGCGCCAGCCGTTCTGGATGTACGGCCTGGAGGAGCTCCGCTGCGACCTCACCGCCTTCAAGGAGGCCGTGAAGCTGGAGGCCGAGGGCAACGCGCACGGCCGTGACGTGCAGTACGCGGTCCTCTTCGACCGGATGTTCCGCTTCCCGCTCTCCGGCGACCGCAACCGCAACTACGACGGTCTCGGCGGCCAGCTCCTCTTCGCGTACCTCCACAAGAACGACGTGGTGCGCTGGACGGACAACACCCTCAAGATCGACTGGCAGCGGGCCCCCGAGGTCACCAACCAGCTCTGCGCCGAGATCGAGAAGCTCTACCGCGACGGCATCGACCGCCCGAAGCTGGTCCACTGGTTCAAGGCGTACGAGCTCGTCTCCACCTACCTCGCCCCGCACCCGGGATCGACCTGGGCCAAGGGTCCTGACGCCCTGGACCTCTCCCTCCCGCCGCGCAAGCTCGTCGACGACGTGCTTCCGGACGAGTTTCCGCTCAGCATGTTCTTTGAGGCCCTCGGCAAGAAGCTGAAGGGCGTGATCGCCGACACCAAGGGGATCACCGCCGCCGACGTCCCGCGCACCGAGCGGGCCGCCGCATGAGCGACCTCACCGACGGCACGGAGACCATGGAGGAGGCGTCGCCCATGAACGCCAACGGAAACGGCGGGCCGCTCGACGGCGCCGTCATCGCGGTCGCCGGCGCGGCCGGCCCCGCGGGCCGCGCGACCCTGATGCGCCTCGCCGAGGCGGGCGCGACCGTCGTCGGCTCCGACGCCGATCCGGCGCGCCTCGCGGAGGCCGTCGACGCCGCCCGCTACGCCCACGGCGGCGCCCGGGTCATCGGCGACACCGTCGACCTGCTCGACCTGGACGCCACCCGCGACTGGGCCGCGAAGACCGAGAAGGAGTTCGGCCGGATCGACGGCCTGGTCCACCTCGTCGGCGGCTGGCGCGGCAGCGCCTCCTTCACGGAGACCGACCTCAAGGACTGGGACTTCCTGGAGAAGCTCCTCATCCGCACCGTCCAGCACACCTCGCTCGCCTTCCACGACGGGCTGCTGCGTGCCGGCGGACGCGGCCGGTACGCGCTGATCAGCCAGGTCGGCGCCCACAAGCCCCTCGCCAACAACGCCGCGTACAACGCGGGCAAGGCGGCCGCGGAGGCCTGGACCCTCGCCATGGCGGACTCGTTCCGCAAGCTGGGGGGCGACGACGGCCCGCAGGCGGCGGCTGCCATCCTGGTGATCAAGGCATTGGTGCACGACGCGATGCGCGCCGAACGCCCCAACGCGAAGTTCGCGGGCTTCACCGACGTCAAGGATCTGGCCGACGAGATCGCCGGACTGTGGGACAAGCCCGCCCAGGAAGTGAATGGACAGCGTCTGTGGCTGACCCCCAAGCCGTGACACCGGCCTCCGGCCCACGGACCGACGCGCGTCGTCACCACGACCCGTCGGTCCGGGGCTTCGCCAGCGACAACTACGCCGGCGCCCACCCCGAGGTCCTCGCGGCCCTCGCCCTCGCCAACGAAGGCCACCAGGTCGCCTACGGCGAGGACCAGTACACCGAGCACCTCCAGCGCATCATGCACAGCCACTTCGGCTCCAGTGCCGAGGCCTTCCCGGTCTTCAACGGCACCGGCGCCAACGTGACCGCGCTCCAGGCGCTCACCGACCGCTGGGGCGCCGTCGTCTGCGCCGAGTCCGCGCACATCAACGTGGACGAGGGCGGGGCGCCCGAGCGGATGGGCGGCCTCAAGCTGCTCACCGTGCCGACCCCGGACGGCAAGCTCACCCCCGAGCTGATCGACCGGCAGGCCTGGGGCTGGGAGGACGAGCACCGGGCGATGCCGCAGGTCGTCTCGATCACCCAGAACACCGAGCTGGGCACGGTCTACACGGTCGAGGAGATCCGCGCGATCGTCGAGCACTCCCATGCCAAGGGCATGAAGGTGCACCTCGACGGCGCCCGGATAGCCAACGCCGCCGCCTCGCTGGACGTGCCGATGCGCGCGTTCACCAACGCGGTCGGCGTGGACGTGATCTCGTACGGCGGTACGAAGAACGGCATGCTCTTCGGCGAGGCCGTCGTCGTCCTCAACCCGGACGCCGTCAGCCACATGAAGCACCTGCGCAAGATGTCCATGCAGCTCGCCTCGAAGATGCGCTTCGTGTCGGTGCAGCTGGAGGCGCTCCTCGCCAAGGACCTGTGGCTGCGCAACGCCCGCCACGGCAACGCGATGGCCCAGCGCCTCGCGGCGGGTGTGCGCGCGGTCGACGGGGTGGAGATCCTCTACCCCGTGCAGGCCAACGCGGTCTTCGCGCGCCTCCCGCACGAGGTGACCAGGCGGCTGCAGGAACGCTTCCGCTTCTACTTCTGGGACGAGGCCGCCGGCGATGTCCGCTGGATGTGCGCCTTCGACACCACGGAGGACGACGTGGACGCCTTCCTCCAGGCGCTGAAGGAAGAGATGGCCCGCCAGTAACGTCCCCTCGGCTGGCAATGCATGAATATGCGGCCGGACGGAAAGTCATTGACTTCCGTCCGGCCGTTTCCTTACGCTCTCACCGCATGGAACTCGTGCAGCAACACCCCGACGTATCGTCCTATTTGGCGGTCGGCGAGACCGTCGACCATGACCACCCGCTGGTCAGGGAGGTGGCCGATCGTCTCTCCGGCGATCACGTCGACGCATACTCATACGCCGAGGCGGCCTACGCGTACGTCCGCGACACCATTCCGCACTCCCAGGACTCGGGCGATCTCCGCGTCACCTGGCGCGCCTCCGACGTCCTTGAGCAGGGCACCGGCATCTGTTACGCCAAGTCCCTCGCGTACGCCGCTCTGCTGCGCGCCCGCGGCATCCCCGCGGCCCTCTGCTATCAGCGGCTCGCGGACGACGACGGCTCGAACCCGGTGATCCACGGCCTCGTGGCCGTGCTGCTGCCCGGGGAGCGGGAATGGGCCCGGCAGGACGTGCGGGGCAACAAACCGGGCGTCGACGCCCGGTTCTCGGTGGGGGAGGAGCGCCTCGCCTGGACCGTACGGCCAGGGCTCGGCGAGATGGACTACCCGGAGCTGTACGCCGAACCCCACCCGGCCGTCCTGGGCGCGCTGAAGGCGGCCCCTGACCGGCCGCACCTCTGGAGGACGCTCCCTACGGAGCTGTGACCGGCCCGCGGGCCGGACCGGCGGCCTCCGCTGCCGGCTGCCTCAGCCCGCTTCCTTGACCTGGGCCGGCGTCGGAGCCGTACCGCCGAGGTGCGCGGGCACCCACCACGTGTCGTTGGCGTCCTTCGGGCGGACCGGGTAGGCGCGCTGCGCGGCCTCCAGGAGCTCCTGGACGCGCCCGCGCAGCCGCCGCGTGATGGCGCCCGCGTACTGGTCGGCGGGGGCCTCGACGGGCTCGCCGACGCGGATCGTCACCGGGATGTGGCTCCGCTTGAAGTTCCGGGGACGGCCCTTCGTCCACACCCGCTGGGTGCCCCAGAGCGCCATCGGGATCAGCGGGACGCCCGCCTCCTGCGCCAGCCGCGCCGCACCCGTCTTGAAGCTCTTGAGGGTGAAGGACTGGGAGATGGTCGCCTCGGGGAAGACGCCGATGATCTCGCCGGCCCGCAGCGACTCGAGCGCGTGCTGGTAGGCGTGCTCGCCCTGCGAGCGGTCGACGGGGATGTGCTTCATGCCGCGCATGAGCGGCCCCGAGACCTTGTGCTTGAAGACGGAGTCCTTCGCCATGAAGCGCACCAGACGCTTCTGCGGGAGGGCCGCGAGGCCGGTGAAGATGAAGTCCAGATAGCTGATGTGGTTGCTCACGAGCACCGCCCCGCCCGTACGCGGGATGTTCTCGGAACCCTGCGTGTCGATCTTCAGGTCGAGCGCCTTGAACAGCGTGAGCGCGGCACCGACGACCGGTCGATAGACGAGTTCTGCCATCGGAGAGGAACCTCTTCTTCGTGTGCCCGGAGCGGTTCTCCTGGCGAAGTTACGCGGCCGTAGGTTTTCGGCTTTGGGCAGATCGTGCCCCATGCGGGGCGCCGTGACCAGTCCAGGCGGCTTCGTACAGGGAGATTCTCGTCACCCTTGGTGGCCATGGCGGGAATCGTTCGGTCTCGTGCGACGCTGCTGGTGGGTGAGAAGTGGCCTACGTGGCCTACGTGGCGTACGGGAAAGAAGGAGACAGGGATGTCGGCGGAGACCGCGGCGGAGATCCTGGGGTCGGAGACGCTCGGCGTCGCGCTGGGGGAGCGGGCCACCCTCGTGCAGTTCTCGACCGCCTTCTGCCAGCCCTGCCGTGCCACCCGCCGCACCCTCGCCGAGGTGGCAGCCATGGTGCCGGGCGTCGCGCACGTGGAGATCGACGCCGAGGAACGGCTCGACCTCGTACGGGAACTGGGCATCGTGCGCACTCCCACCGTCCTCGTCCTCGACGGCGCGGGCCGGGTCGTCCGACGGGCGGCCGGGCAGCCCCGCAGGGCGGACGTCATCGCCGCGCTGGGGCGGGCCGTCTGACGCGGTGACGCTTCTCCCACATCCCGGTACCCACTTGACTGCAACCGCCAACGATCGTCACTCTGACGGAGTGCCCCCAGAACTCCTTCTCTACGGCCGGGCCCACGTGGACCTGGCCCGCAACGCGAGCGCGCGCTGTCCGGGTGTCTGACCACCCCAGGACTCCCCTCATGACGCCCTCGCAGAAGGATAATTCCATGACGGTTTCGCCCGAGCTCCGCGCCGTTCCCACGATCGGCGCACCCCGGCAGGCCTCTCCCGATCTGCTCCGCTCCGTCTTCCGCCGGCACGCGGCCGGTGTCGCGGTGATCACCGCGCACGGCGAGCGCCCCGTCGGCTTCACCGCGACCTCGCTCAACTCCGTCGCCGCCGAACCCCCGCTGATCTCCTTCGGTGTGGGCACCACCTCCTCCAGCTGGCCCGTGGTGGCCGAGGCCGAGCACATCGGTGTGCACATACTCGGCGAGCACCAGCAGGAACTGGCCGCCACCTTCGCCCGCAGCGGCGCCGACCGCTTCGGCGAGGACACCCGGTGGAGCGTGGGACCCGAGGGCGTGCCCGTACTCGGCGGCGTCCTCGCCTGGCTGGTCTGCCGCGTCGTCGCCCGGGTGCCGGCGGGTGACCACCGGATCGTGATCGCGCAGGCCGTCGCGGGGGACCCGGACGGGGTCGGCCGGCCGCTCCTGTACCACCACGGGCGCTTCAACGGCCTGCGCGACTGAGAGTTCCCGTACGCGCCCCTCTCCGCGCGTTGTCAAGGTCACATGGCTGAGCGCTTGCTTACTGGTAACGGACTGGGTGTACTGACGAGTAATATTTCGGTCGGTGCGTCCGGCGCCCCGACCGGAAACCCGCCCTTCAGGCGCCTATGCTGCGAGCAACAAGGCAGCCAAGTTATGACGATGCAGTAGGAGAGCCGGCGTGAGCTTGAGGATCGTTGTCTGTGTGAAGTACGTGCCCGACGCGACCGGAGACCGTAAGTTCGCGGACGACCTGACGGTCGACCGCGACGACGTCGACGGCCTGCTGTCGGAGCTCGACGAGTACGCGGTCGAGCAGGCCCTGCAGATCGCCGAAGAGGCGGACGACGCCGAGGTCACCGTGCTGACGGTCGGCCCCGAGGACGCCAAGGACGCGCTGCGCAAGGCGCTGTCCATGGGCGCCGACAAGGCCGTCCACGTCGAGGACGACGACCTGCACGGCAGCGACGTCATGGCGACCTCCCTCGTGCTCGCCAAGGCCATCGAGAAGACCGGCTACGACGTCGTCATCGCCGGTATGGCCTCCACCGACGGCACCATGGGTGTCCTGCCGGCGATCCTGGCGGAGCGCCTGGGCGTCCCGCAGGTCACCCTGCTGTCCGAGGTCAAGATCGAGGACGGCAAGGTCATCGGCCGCCGTGACGGGGACACCGCCTCGGAGCAGCTGGAGGCCTCGCTTCCGGCCGTCGTGTCCGTGACGGACCAGTCGGGCGAGGCGCGCTACCCGTCCTTCAAGGGCATCATGGCCGCCAAGAAGAAGCCGGTGGAGTCCCTGGAGCTCGACGACCTCGACATCGACGCCGACGAGGTCGGCCTCGAGGGCTCCTGGACCCGGGTCGACTCGGCCGCCGAGCGTCCCGCGCGCACGGCCGGCACGATCGTCAAGGACGAGGGCGAGGGCGGCAAGCAGCTCGCCGAGTACCTCGCGAGCCAGAAGTTCATCTAGTCGCCGGAGATCCGGGGGCCGCGCGGCGCAGCCGCACAGGTCACGTCCCCGGGTCGACACGGCAACCGGAAGCTCGCGCGAGCCGTTCCGTCCGCTCAGTCCGCCCCTTTTTCGTTCGCAGGAGATTGAAGTCCCATGGCTGAGATTCTCGTCCTCGTCGACCACGTCGACGGTGCCGTCCGCAAGCCCACCCTGGAGCTGCTGACCCTGGCCCGCCGCCTCGGCGACCCGGTCGCCCTCGCCCTCGGCAACGGCGCCGCCGACACCGCCGCCGCGCTCGCCGAGCACGGCGCCGTGAAGGTCCTCACCGCCGACGCCCCCGAGTTCGCCGAGTACCTCGTCGTCCCGAAGGTGGAGGCCCTGCAGGCCGCGTACGACTCCCTGTCCGCCGCGGGCTCCCTCGCCGCCGTGCTCGTCCCGTCCTCCGCCGAGGGCAAGGAGATCGCGGCCCGCCTCGCGGTCCGCATCGGCTCCGGCATCATCACGGACGCCGTGGACCTGGAGGCCGGTGACGAGGGCCCGGTCGCGACGCAGGCCGCGTTCGCCGCCTCCTTCACCACCAAGTCCCGTGTCTCCAAGGGCACCCCGGTCATCACGGTCAAGCCGAACTCGGCCCCGGTCGAGGCCGCCCCGGCCGCCGGTGTCGTCGAGGCGCTCGCCGTCTCCTTCTCGGAGAAGGCGCACGGCACCAAGGTCGTCTCCCGCACCCCGCGCGAGTCGACCGGCCGCCCCGAGCTGACCGAGGCCGCGATCGTGGTCTCCGGTGGCCGCGGCGTCAACGGCGCCGAGAACTTCGCGATCATCGAGGCGCTCGCCGACTCGCTCGGTGCCGCCGTCGGCGCCTCGCGCGCCGCGGTCGACGCCGGCTGGTACCCGCACTCCAACCAGGTCGGCCAGACCGGCAAGTCGGTCTCGCCGCAGCTGTACATCGCGTCCGGCATCTCCGGCGCGATCCAGCACCGCGCGGGCATGCAGACCTCGAAGACCATCGTCGCCATCAACAAGGACGCCGAGGCCCCGATCTTCGACCTCGTCGACTACGGCGTGGTGGGCGACCTCTTCGACGTCGTCCCGCAGCTGACCGCCGAGGTTCAGGCCCGCAAGGGCTGACCTGCGGTTCTGTACGGCCCGGGGGCCGCGTGGCGATTCGTCGCCGCGCGGCCCCCGGCTGTTTCGGACACCCATTGACGCGGGTCCTGGCCGACTATTAACTTCACTATACGGATTGTTGATTCCGTGCAGCGGAAAACAGGAGGGTGTGGGATGGGTCAGCAGGAGAAGGTGTCGACGAGCCTCGCGGGCGCGGTCAGCGAGGGCATCAGCGCCTCCCTGGCGGCGGTGGACGCAGAGCTCGACCGCCGCTACCCGGGAGACCCCGGCACCCGCCAGCCCGTCCACACGGTCTACGTCCCGGGCAACGTCTTCGACGCCGACACCGTCCGCACCTGGGGCGACCAGGCCCTCGCGGCCCTCGACGAGCACGCCCCGGACGCCGCCTCCTTCGCCGCCGTCCTCGGCCTCGCCGACGACCTCGCCGAGGACGTCTACGGCCGCGTGCGCGCCAAGCTGGAGCGCGAGCCCATCGAGGACCTCCGCGTCGACTTCGAGGACGGTTACGCGGGTCAGGACGAGGACCAGGACGCCGCCCGCGCCGCCCGGCTGATCTCGGAGGCGTACGCGAAGGGTACGGCCGCCCCGTACATGGGCATCCGGATGAAGTGCATGGAGTCCGCCGTACGCGACCGCGGCATCCGCACCACCGACGTCTTCCTCACCGGCCTCCTGGAGAACGGCGGCCTCCCCGACGGCCTCGTCCTCACCCTCCCCAAGGTGACCTACCCCGAGCAGGTCTCCGCCTTCGTGCGCCTCCTGGAGGCCTTCGAGAACGCCCACGGCCTGGACGCCGGCCGCCTCGGCTTCGAGATCCAGATCGAGACCAGCCAGTCCATCCTGGCCGGCGACGGCACCGCCGCCGTCGCCCGGATGATCGGCGCCGCCGAGGGCCGCGCCACCGGCCTGCACTACGGGACCTTCGACTACAGCGCCTGCCTCGGCGTCTCCGCCGCCTACCAGGCCAGCGACCACCCCGCCGCCGACCACGCCAAGGCGATCATGCAGGTCGCCGCCGCCGGCACGGGCGTCCGCGTCTCCGACGGCTCCACGAACGTCCTCCCGGTCGGCTCCACCGAGCACGTCCACGAGGCCTGGCGCCTGCACTACGGCCTGACCCGCCGTGCCCTCGCCCGCGCCTACTACCAGGGCTGGGACATGCACCCCGGCCACATCCCGACCCGTTACGCCGCCGTCTTCGCCTTCTACCGCGAGGGCTTCGAGGCCGCCGCCAAGCGCCTCTCCGCGTACGCCAACCACGCGGGCGGCGACGTCATGGACGAGCCCGCCACCGCGAAGGCGCTCTCCTCGTACCTGCTGCGCGGCATCGACTGCGGCGCGCTCGACACGGCCGAGGTCGACGCCCTCACCGGCATGACCCGCGCCGCGCTCGACCGGTTCGCCGCCCCGCGCCGCGGCGACCTCACCGCTTCGGCCGAGTAGCCGTCCCGGATCGTCCCGGGACCGTCCCGCGCCGTCCCGTCCTGATCGGCGGAGCGGCGTGATCCGGCCAACTGCCCCGTACCCTGTGCGAGTTCGCGCGCGAAGCGCGCATGTGCTCGACAGGGGAACGGGGCAGCGGTGTCAGCGGGGGAGAACGGGTGGCTCGCGGGCCGCTACAGAATCGTGGGACAGCTCGGGCGCGGCGGCATGGGTGTCGTCTGGCGGGCCGTCGACGAGGTGCTCGGGCGCGAGGTCGCCGTCAAGGAACTCCGGGTGTACTCGGACGCCGCCGGGCCCGAACTGGCCGATCTGCGCCTCCGGATGACGCGGGAGGCGCGGGCCGCCGCCCGGGTCCGCCACCCCGGAGTCGTGGCCGTCCACGACGTCACCGAGCACGAGGGCCGGCCCGTCATCGTCATGGAACTCGTCGACGGGCCCTCTCTCGACGACGTCCTGGGGGAGCGCGGCCCCCTGGATCCGGTCGAGGCCGCCCGGATCGGCGCCAGGGTCCTGGAGGCGCTCGCCGCCGCGCACGACGTGGGCGTGCTCCACCGGGACGTCAAGCCCGGCAACATCCTGCTCGACAATCCCCAGGCTCTCGACTCCGCTCGACCAGTGGAGGCCCCATCGGCCCGGGTCGTCCTCACCGACTTCGGCATCGCCACGATGGAGGACCCCGGCGACGGCTCCGCGACGCGCCTCACCCGCAGCGGCGAGATCATCGGCTCCCTCGACTTCCTCGCCCCCGAGCGGGCGCGCGGAGAGAACCCGGGCCCCGCGTCGGACGTGTGGGCGGTCGGCGCGACCCTGTACGCGGCGGTCGAGGGCGCCTCACCCTTCCGCCGTACGTCGACCTGGTCGACCCTCGCGGCCATCGTCACCGAACCCCTCCCGGAACCCCGCCGGGCGGGGCCCCTCACCCCGGTCCTGCTCCGCCTGCTCGACAAGGACCCGAGCTCCCGGCCGGACGCCCGCGAGGCGGCGCTCCTCCTGGGCGCGGTGATGGAGGCCTCGGCGCCGGCGGCTGCCGCGCCGGCGGCTGCCGCGCCGGTGGAGGGCTTCGGCCCGCCAGTGGCGCCTGTGCTGCCTGTGGCACCTGTGGCACCTGTGGCACCTGAGGCACCCGCGATACCGGGGGTGTCTGGGATGTCTGGGGTGTCTCAGGAACCCCTGACGTCGCGTGGCAGCCGGGTGGATGCCGGCCGGCGGGCCCGAGCGGCCGGGTCGGCGGGGCGTCGCAGGAACGCGCTGGTGGCCGCGTCCGTGGCCGCCGTCCTGCTGGCCGGCGGAGGCATCACGTACTCCCTCATGGACCACGGCACCACCCAGCGGGCAGCAGGCGGGAGCCTGGGGGACGGGGACGCCGGCGGCGCTCCGGACGGGGACGCCGGCCGTGTGCTGGATCCCGGTGGCAGCGGCGCGCCGTCCTCCGGCGTGTCCGGTTCCTCCGCCTCGCCCTCCGGCACCGGCCCCGACGGGGCGACCGCTTCCGGCCAGGCGTCCGGCGGGCCCGGCGAGCGCGGCTCCGCCACGGGCGGCACCGGGGGCGACGGATCGGGCGGCGGTTCGGGATCCGGCGAAGGGTCCGGTACGGGAAGTGGTTCGGGATCCGGTTCGGGATCCGCTACGGGGTCGGGCACCGGTTCCGGTGGCGCCGCGGCAGGGGCGGACGGCGGCACCATCGGCGGCAGCGCCGGCCCGGCGTCGGGCGGCGGCTCCGCCGCCGGCGGTGCGACGGCCCCGGGGACCTCGGACGGCGGCACAGCCCCGACGGGCGATTCCGCCGGGGCCTCGGACGGGAGCGGCGCGGGGGCCGGCGGGAGCACGGCCGCACCCACCACCGAGGCCCCGCAGCCGCCCGCCGGCTGCGAGACCGCCGGTTCCTCCGCCACCTGCCAGGTCGTCCGGAGCTCCACGACGACCCGCTACGACGGCGGCGAGATGGGCACGATCGGTGCCGGACCGCATGTCCTGTACTGCCAGGTCGACCTCGACCACAGCGAGTCGTACGGCGGAGTGAGCAGTCGCTGGTTCGCCAGGACCGACGACGACAGCGGCAACACCAACGTCTACCTCAGCGTGCTGAACCTCGCGGGCGGCGCCTCGGGCGGCCCCGTGGAGGGCCTCAGGATCTGCTGAGGGGAGCCGCTGACGGCGTCGTCGGCTGTTCAGTCGACTGCTTGACCGGCCGCCTCGTCGGCCGTCGTGTCCCGTACGGCTTCTCAGGCGGTCGGCGCGACGATCTCCCCCGAGCCGCGGGGGATGAGCGTCGTGCCGAGCACCACCCGCTCCGGCGGACCGCCGGCCCCGTCGAGCCGCCGGAAGAGCCGCTCCGCCGCCGTCCGGCCGAGCGCGGCGGAGTCCTGGGCGACGACCGTGATGCCGAGCAGATCGGCCAGTTCGATGTCGTCGAAGCCGACGAGCGCGATCGGAGGCGTGTGCCCGGCGAGGGTCCGTACCGCCGTCACGGTGACCCGGTTGTTCCCCGCGAACAGCGCCGTCACCGGCTCCGGTGCGGTCAGCATCTCCCGTACGGCCGCGGCCACCCGCTCAGGACCGGTCGACCCGAGCGAGACCCAGTCGTCCAGGACCGGCAGACCCGCCTCCTCCATCGCCGCGCGGTAGCCGCGCAGTCGCTCGGCGCCGGTGTGGATGCGCGGACGGTCACCGATGAAGCCGATCCGCCGGTGTCCGTGGGCGATCAGATGGGCCACGCCGTCGCGCGCCCCGCCGAAGCTGTCGGAGAGGACGGCGTCGACCTCGATCCGCCCCGCCGGCCGGTCGACGAAGACGGTGGCGACGCCCGCCCTGATCTCCGGCTCCAGATAGCGGTGGTCGTCACCGGCGGGGATGACGATGAGACCGTCCACCCGGCGGGCGCAGAGCGCGAGGGCCAACTCCTGCTCCCGGTCCGGGTCCTCGGCGCTCGAACCGTTGATGAGGAGCGCGCCGTGCGCCCGCGCGACCTCCTCGACCGCGCGGCTGAGCGGCCCGTAGAAGGGGTCGGCGAGGTCCTCCAGGACCAGTCCGACGCTGGCGGTCCTGCCCTTGCGCAGGACCCGCGCGCTGTCGTTGCGGCGGAAGCCGAGGGCCTCGATGGCCTCCTGGACGCGGCGCTCGGTGTCCGTGGTGACGCCGGGCTCGCCGTTGACGACGCGGGAGACCGTCTTGAGGCCGACACCCGCGCGGGCGGCGACGTCCTTCATCGTGGGCCGGTTGCCGTAGCGGTGATCGGTGCGGCGGGCGATGTCGGCCACGGTGCGGGGGTCCTCCGTCGTGTCGGCTGCGAATCCCGTCGCCGGTTCCGGTTCCGATTCCGGTCGAGCTGGTGGTTCCGCTTCCGGCATCCGGATCCGATGCCGATCCGGGATCTGGGTCTCAGGTCGAGCATAGAGCCTGGACAACGTTGTCAGACGCCGTGTGACTGGGCAGACTGTACGGATACCCCCCCGGCCGTTCCCGGCCGCCGACTGGAGGACCCGTGCCCATGCACACCGATCCCGCACCCGGCCCCGCCCCGGGTCCCGTCGTCGCGCTCGACATCGGCGGCACCAAGATCGCCGGGGCGCTGGTCGACAGCGAGGGACGCATCCGCGTGCGGGCCCAGCGGCCCACCCCCGCCCGGGAGGACGGCGAGACGGTGATGAAGGCCGTCGAGGCCGTGCTCGGGGAGCTCGCCGCCGGGCCGCTGTGGGAGGCGGCGCGGGCGGTCGGCATCGGCAGCGCGGGCCCGGTCGACGCCTCGCGGGGGACGGTGAGCCCGGTGAACGTGCCGGGCTGGCGCGACTTCCCGCTCGTCGAGCGGGTCGCCCGGGCGACGGGCGGGCGCCCGGTCACCCTGGTCGGCGACGGGGTGGCCATGACCGCCGCCGAGCAATGGCTCGGCGCCGCCCGGGGCCACGACAACGCCCTCTGCCTCGTGGTCTCCACCGGTGTCGGCGGCGGTCTCGTCCTCGGAGGGCGGCTCCACCCCGGCCCCACCGGCAACGCCGGTCACCTCGGCCACATCTCCGTGGACCTGGACGGCGATCCCTGCGCCTGCGGTGGGCGCGGCTGCGTCGAACGGCTCGCCAGCGGCCCGTACATCGCCCGCCGCGCCCTGGAGAACGGCTGGCGGCCGGGGCCGGACGGCGACACCTCCGCGGCGGCGGTGGCCACCGCCGCGCGGGCCGGGGACCCGGTCGCCCTCGCCTCCTTCGAGCGGGCCGCGCAGGCGCTCGCGGCGGGCATCGCCGCCACGGCGACGCTCGTCGAGATCGACATCGCGGTCGTCGGCGGCGGTGTGGCGGGCGCGGGAGAGGTCCTCTTCGGTCCGCTGCGCCGCGCCCTCAGGTCCTACGCGACGCTCTCCTTCGTACGGAACCTGACGGTCGTCCCGGCCGCCACGGGCACCGACGCCGGCCTGCTGGGCGCCGCGGCGGCCGCCGGATGCACGGGTAGCGGCGCGGCCTGGCCCAGCCCCCGCTCCTGACCGCGACGGCGCGGCCGAGCCCGGGCTCCAGGCCGAGCCCGGGCCCGCACCGGCCTGGCCTCGCACCGGCCTGGCCCTGCCCCGCGGCCCCGCCCCGTCCCCGGCCGGGCCTCGCCCCCGGCCCCTCGCCCCCGTCCCCGGCCGTGTCGGCCCGCCCGGAGATGTGTCGGACGTGCGTGCGGGGTTTTCGTGGCAGGGTGTTGCGGGCAATCCACTGGGGGCTATCCAAGAGGGGGAATCGTGATCGTCTGGATCAACGGTGCGTTCGGTGCGGGAAAGTCCAGTACCGCGCGCGAACTGGTCGATCTGATCCCGCACAGCACCCTGTACGACCCCGAACTCGTCGGCGGCACCATGACCTGGCTGCTTCCGGCCAAACGGCTCGCCGAGGTCGAGGACTACCAGGACCTGGCGATCTGGCGGCGCATGGTCGTCGACACCGCCGCCGCCCTGCTGGCCGAGGTCGGCGGGGTGCTGATCGTCCCCATGACCCTGCTCAGGCAGGAGTACCGGGACGAGATCTTCGGCGCGCTCGCCGCCCG
Source organism: Streptomyces sp. NPDC055103 (assembly GCF_053607625.1). Taxonomy (NCBI): domain Bacteria; kingdom Bacillati; phylum Actinomycetota; class Actinomycetes; order Kitasatosporales; family Streptomycetaceae; genus Streptomyces; species Streptomyces sp. NPDC055103. The sequence continues at coordinate 56,522 of NZ_JBSGTX010000007.1, read as the reverse complement.
CCGGATCGAGGTGCGGCATGTCCTGCTCGCTCCGGAGGAAACGATCCTGCGGCAGCGGATCGACGGCCGGACCGAGCACGGCGAGCCCGCCGCCGACGCGCGCGTACGGCAGTGGTGCCACGGCCACCTCCCGCCGTACCGTGCCGCGCTCGACTGGCTCGCCGGGGACGCGTACACCGTCGACACCTCGGCGCTCACCGTGGCCGAGGCCGCCCGGGCCGTCGCCGACGCGGTCCGGACCGAACGGGCCGCGTCCTGCGGCATCGTCCAGACGCCCGAACCGACCGGCGAGACCCTGGCGGCGGGCGTCCTGCTCTTCGACGAGGAGGACCGCTTCCTGCTCGTCGACCCCACCTACAAGCCCGGCTGGGAGTTCCCCGGCGGCGTCGTCGAACCGGGCGAACCGCCGGCCCGCGCCGGCATGCGCGAGGTGGCTGAGGAGATCGGTCTCGAACTCGACGCCGTACCCCGCCTGTTGCTCGTCGACTGGGAGCGGCCCAAGCCCCCGGGATACGGCGGCCTCCGACTCCTCTTCGACGGCGGCACGCTCCACGCCGCCGACACCGCGCGCCTCCGCCTCCCCGGCGCCGAGCTCCGCGAGTGGCGCTTCGTCACCGAGGAGGAGGCCGCCGGCCTCCTGCCGCCCGTCCGGTACGACCGCCTCCGCTGGGCACTGCGCGCCCGCGAACGCGGCACCGTCCTCAACCTGGAGGCCGGCGTCCCGGTGGGGCGGGACGCACCCTAGTGGCTGATGACGAGGGGGCGGGGCGGGTTCATAAATGCGTCGACAGCGCCCTCGGCACCCGGCACAGTGGCCACCCGTGACGAGCAGTGAACTGTGGACCCGCGCGACCGCCGACCGCTACGACGCCGAGGAAGCCGCATCCTCCTCGGCCGCCGTTCTCGAACCCACCCTCACCTTCCTCGCCGAGCTCGCCGGAGACGGCCGGGCACTGGAGTTCGCGATCGGAACCGGACGCGTGGGCATCCCGCTCCGGGAACGCGGCGTGCCGGTGGTGGGCATCGAACTGTCCGAGCACATGGCAGCGGTGCTGCGGCGCAAGACCGACGAGGCCACCCTCCCGGTAGTCATCGGGGACATGGCCACCACCGTCGTTCCCGGCGGGTTCACCCTGGTCTACCTCGTCTACAACACCATCACGAACCTGCTCACGCAGGACGAGCAGGTCGAGTGCTTCCGCAACGCCGCACGGCATCTGGAACCCGGCGGCCGGTTCGTCATCGAGTTGGGCGTGCCGCCGCTACGGCTCCTGCCGCCCGGCCAGGTCGCGGTGCCGTTCGACGTCTCCCCGCGGCACCTCGGCTTCGACACCTTCGACCTGGTCGAGCAGATACTCGTCTCGCACCACTTCACCCGCGACGGCGACGGCGACGACGAAAACACCCGCTACCGCCGCGGGAACTCCCGGCACCGGTACGCCTGGCCGGCGGAGCTCGACCTGATGGCTCGGATCGCCGGGCTCGAACTGGACCGCCGCGTCGCCGACTGGGACGGGTCGCCGTTCACCCAGGACTCCACGAAGCACGTCTCCGTGTGGCGCAAGCCGGCCTGAGACCGGCCATGGGGTGGGGCCCCGTCGAGCCCGGGTGCTCGGCGCGCTCGACGGGGGTCGCCGAGCGCCCGATCTTTTTCGCCGTCAGTTCTGCTTCGAGCGGGCGTAGTTGACCAGGAAGTGTGCCTCGGCGACCGAGAGCCGCTCCAACTCCTCCGGCGAGACCGACTCGTTGGGCGCGTGGATCTGCGCCTCCGGCTCGCTCAGACCGATCAGCAGGATCTCCGCCTCCGGGTACAGCGAGGCCAGCGTGTTGCACAGCGGGATCGAGCCGCCCATGCCCGCCGTCTGCATCTCCTGACCGGGGTACGCGATCCTCATCGCCTCGGCCATCGACGCGTACGCCGGGCTCGACGTGTCCGCCTGGAAGGCCTGGCCCTGACCGACCTGCTCCAGGGACACCCGGGCGTTCCACGGCGTGTGGTTCTCGATGTGCGCGAAGAGCAGCTTCGTCGCCTCGACCGCGTCCTGACCGGGCGGCACCCGCAGGCTGATCTGGGCGCGGGCCGACGCGGGGATCGACGGGGTCGCCCCGGCCACCGGGTGGCAGTCGATGCCGATGACGGTCACGGCAGGGCGCGCCCAGATCCGGTCCGCGACGGTGCCGGCGCCCGGCAGCGCCACGCCCGAGAGGACCTTGGCGTCCTGGCGGAAGTCCTCCTCCGGGTACTGGAGGCCCTCCCACGCCGTGTCGCCCGGCAGGCCGTCGATGACGGTGGAGCCGTCGGGGCCGCGCAGCGAGTCGAGGACGCGGATCAGCGCGGCCAGCGCGTCCGGCGCGGCGCCGCCGAACTGACCGGAGTGCAGATTGCCCTCCAGGGTGTCGATCTGCACCCGGATCATCGTCATGCCGCGCAGGGTCGCGGTCACCGTCGGCAGGCCCACGCGGAAGTTGCCCGCGTCGCCGATGACGATCGTGTCGGCGGCCAGCACCTCGGGGTGCTGCTCGGCGTACCGCTCCAGACCACCGGTGCCCTGCTCCTCCGAACCCTCGACGATCATCTTGACCGTCACCGGAACGCCGCCGTTCGCCTTGAGGGCGCGCAGCGCGAGCAGGTGCAGGATGAAGCCGCCCTTGCAGTCGGCGGTACCGCGCCCGTACCAGCGGCCGTCCCGCTCGGTCAGCTCGAACGGCGGGGTGAGCCAGGCGGCCTCGTCCAGCTTCGGCTGCACGTCGTAGTGCGCGTAGAGGAGGACGGTCGGCGCGCCGGCCGGACCGGGCAGGAGGCCGTACACGGCCTGCGAACCGTCGGGCGTGTCGAGCAGCGCCACGTCCTGGAAGTCCTCGGCGCGCAGCGCGTCCGCGACCCAGTTCGCCGCCGCCTCGCACTCGCTGCGGGGCGCCACGGCCTCGTCCGCCACGGACTCGAAGGCCACGAGCTCCGTGAGCTCGGACTTGGCCCGGGGCATCAGGGACCGGACGGTCTCGGCGATCGGATTCGCGGTCATGGGCACGCTCCTGGTGGGTGCGACGTTACGACGTAGGGGAGGGCGTTCGTCGTATGTCGTGGTACGGCGAACGCACCGTAGATCCTACGGCGCGGGGCTCCGGGTACCGAGCCGTAGGATGCGACGAGAGCAGACCAACGGTCGGATCAGGAGCAGAAGCACATCGTGAGCAGCGAGCACGCAGAGAACGCCGGTCCCGAGAACGCCGCCAACGCTGACGACGACGCCGCCGCGTGTGACGACGCCGCCGATACGGGTGCCGAGGACATCGCCACCACCACTACCGCCGCCGGTACCGGGGCCGACACCACCGTCACCGCCGATACGGCCGCCGACGCCACCCACGACGTCACTGCTGACGTCAGCGCCGGCATCGGTGCGGACGAGGAGGCGGAGGTCTGGGACGTGGTCGTGGTCGGCGCGGGCCCGGCCGGCGCGTCCGCGGCCTACGCCGCGGCGGTCGCGGGCCGTAGGGTCCTGCTCCTGGAGAAGTCGGAGCTGCCCCGGTACAAGACCTGCGGCGGCGGCATCATCGGCCCTTCCCGGGACTCCCTCCCGCCCGGCTTCGAACTGCCCCTCCAGGACAGGGTGAACGCCGTCACCTTCTCCCTCGACGGCCGCTTCGCCCGCACCCGCCGGTCGCGCCGGATGCTCTTCGGGCTCATCAACCGGCCGGAGTTCGACGCGCAGCTCGTCGAGCACGCGCAGAAGGCGGGCGCCGAGCTGAGGACCGGAGTCTCGGTGGCCCGGGTGGAGCAGCACGGCCCGGCCGTCCCGGACCGGCGGACGGTCGCGGTCGTCCTGGCCGACGGCGAGACCGTCCTCGCTCGCGCGGTCGTCGGCGCCGACGGCAGTGCCGGCCGCATAGGAGCACATGTCGGGGTGAAGCTCGGTCAGGTCGACCTGGGCCTGGAGGCGGAGATCCCCGTGCCGCCGTCCGTGGCCGAGGACTGGAAGGGCCGCGTTCTCATCGACTGGGGTCCGATGCCCGGCAGTTACGGGTGGGTCTTCCCCAAGGGCGACACGCTGACCGTCGGCGTCATCTCGGCACGCGGCGAGGGCGCCGCCACCAAGCGGTACATGGAGGACTTCGTCGCCCGGCTCGGCCTCGCCGGCTTCGAGCCCACGATCTCCTCCGGGCACCTGACGCGCTGCCGCACCGACGACTCGCCGCTCTCCCGCGGCCGGGTCCTGGTCTGTGGCGACGCGGCCGGACTCCTGGAGCCGTGGACCCGCGAGGGCATCTCGTACGCGCTCCGCTCGGGTCGCCTCGCGGGGGAGTGGGCCGTACGGGTCGCGGAGGCGAACGACGCGGTGGACGCCCGGCGCCAGGCCCTGAACTACGCGTTCGCCATCAAGGCCGGTCTCGGTGTGGAGATGGCGGTCGGGCGGCGGATGCTCGCGCTCTTCGAGCGCCGCCCGGGGCTGCTGCACGCCACGATCACGGGGTTCCGTCCCGCGTGGAACGCCTTCGCCGACATCACCCGCGGCTCCGCCACCCTCGGCGGCATGGTCCGCTCGAACGGCATGGCCCGACGGGCGCTGGAGTTCCTGGACAAGCGGATGGACACCGCCTCCGGCGTCGGCCCCGCAGGCCGGGGCGTCACCGCGCGCGAGCGCGCGGCGTCCGGGACGGATACGGGGACGGGGACGGGGACGGTGGCTGAATCCGGGAGTGGGGCCGAGGTCCAGACCGGGACGGCTCCGGAGGCGAAGGCCGGCGGCCAGGCCACTCCTGCGGCCTCGGCGACTTCGGAGGCTCCGGAGGCCGCGGAGCAGGTCTGACGGATCGCCATCAGCGCCTCTGTCGGTGTGAGGGGCGTGCGGGGCGCCATCGGCGCGTACGGGCTCCGCTGCTCCGGCCGGTTCACACGGCCGGAGCGGCGGGGCCCGTCGTCGTGATGCGGAAGACGGGGTGCTTCGGCGCGATGGCGCGGAGTTCCTCGTCGGAGGAGTCCGGGCCGACCCCGCCGAAGAAGACGCCGACCTCGGCCTTCCAGCGCTTGAGGTAGGCGCGGAGCAGCGCGGGCTTGTCGTCGTCGGCCAGTTCGACGGCGGTGAACGCCTCCGCGTGCTTGCCGAGGTGCAGCTGCCCGCCGCCGGCGGCGCGCATGTTGTGGGTCCACTGGACGTGGCCGCGCGGGGCCACCAGGTACTGGGTGCCGTCCACCGTCAGGAGGTTGACGGGGGTGCGGCGCCATTCGCCGCTCTTGCGGCCGCGGACGGCGAGGACGCGGGAGCCCCAGACGCTGATGCCCCGACGGGTCATCCACGCGACGGCGCGGTTGAGGACGTTGACCGTGAACCAGCCGGGCTTCATGACGTGGGCGGCGGGCTGAGCGGACATGGGTTCCTCCTGTGGAACGGTGAGTGCAAAGCGTGAGCAGTGCTCTCGCTTGCCTCCAGTCTGCACGGAGCAGCGCTCTCGCGCAAGAGCAGTGCTCTCGTTTCGGGTCGATGCTCTGCGAATGGCACACTGCTCTCCATGACAGCTGTTAGAGGAGCCCGCGCACGCGCACGCGTCGAGATCACCGCCGCCATCAAGGCCGAGGCCCGTACCCAGCTCGCCGCCGAGGGCGCCGCCAAACTGTCGTTGCGCGCCGTCGCCCGTGAGCTGGGCATGGTGTCCTCCGCCCTCTACCGGTACTTCCCCAGCCGTGACGACCTGCTGACCGCCCTCATCGTCGACGCCTACGACGCCGTCGGAGCCGCCGCCGAGACCGCCGCCGCCGAGACCGCCGGTCAGCGCCCGCTCGTCCGCTGGACCGCCGTCTGCCGGGCGGTCCGCGCCTGGGCCGTCGGGCACCCGCACGAGTACGCCCTGATCTATGGTTCGCCCGTCCCCGGCTACACCGCACCCCAGGACACCAACGCCCCCGCCGCCCGCGTCGGACTCGTCCTCGTCGACATCGCCCGCGAGGCCCACGACGGCGAGGGCGTCGCCCTCCCCCCGCTCCCCGACGACCTCCGCCCCGAGGCCGTCCGCATCACCGCCGACATCGCCCCGGACCTGCCCCCGGCGCTCGTCGTCGCCCTGGTCGCGGCCTGGTCGCAGCTCTTCGGTCTGGTCTCCTTCGAGGTCTTCGGCCAGTTCCACCGACTCGTCGAGGACCGTGACGCCCTCTTCACGACGGCCGCCCGCCGCCTGGGCCAGGACGTGGGACTCCTCCCACGCGGCTGAGCGCCCCGCCCCCCCGTACCCCTGCCGCCCCCCGTACCCCTGCCCCCGCACGCCGTCCCCGTACTCGTTCTCCGCCCCGTACCCGCCCTCATACTCCCGGGGGAGTACGGGCGGCCACCTCGCTCGGGTGACGTCCTCGCTCGGCGGGCACGGATAGCGTGACGGTCATGGACGAGGTGCGGACCGCCTGGCGCGGTGTCGGAGGCACGGGCCGGGCACCGTGGGGCCGGCGGGCCGGGGAGCGGGGCCCGGTCGGGCTCGCCTGGCGGTCGACGCTCGTGATCGCCCTGTTCGTCGTGGCGGGGACCGGCGTCGCCGCGCGGAACCAGCCCGACCGGGAGACGCTCGACGTCCTCGGGCGGGCCCTGCTGCTCCTCGGGGCGGCGCCGCTGGTGCTCCGTCACCGACGGCCCGTTCCCGTGGTGTTCGCCGTCGCGGCCGTCACGCTCGGCTACCTGGCGGGCGGTTATCCGTACGGCCCGGTGTTCGTCCTGATCGCCGTCGCCGGCTTCGCCGCCGTCGTCCACGGTCACAGGACCGCCGCGGGCTGGGCCCTCGGACTGCTCTGGGCGGGCCACCTGCTGCTCTCGCACTGGCTGTACCGGTGGCTTCCCCCGGCCGGCGACGGACCCGCGCCCTGGGGCCAGGAGCTGTCCGCGGGCGCCTTCGCCTTCGCCGTGCTCGCCGCCTCCGAGCTCGTACGGGTAAGGCGGGAGCAGTGGGCGCGGCAGCGGGCCGAGCGCGCCGTGGCCGAGCGGCGCCGCGCCGACGAGGAGCGGCTCCGCATCGCGCGCGAGCTCCACGACGTGCTCGCCCACTCGATCTCCGTGATCAACGTCCAGGCGGGGGTCGGTCTCGCGCTGCTCGACGCCGACCCCGAGCAGGCCCGCACCGCGCTGACCGCCATCAAGGCGGCCAGCAAGGAGGCGCTGGGCGAGGTGCGGCAGGTCCTCGACACCCTCCGTAGCCCCGGCGACGCCCCGCGCGCCCCGGCCCCCGGCCTGGACCGCCTCCCTGAACTCGTCGAGCAGGCCGCCTCCGCGGGGCTGACCGTCACCGTCACGGCGAGCGGCCCGCCCGCCACCGTCCTGCCTCCCGGGACCGACCTGGCCGCCTTCCGGATCGTGCAGGAGGCGCTGACCAATGTGGTCCGGCACTCCGGTTCCCGTACCGCCCGGGTGGAGATCGCGTACGGCCCCGCCCGCCTCGACCTGCGCGTCGACGACGAAGGCCCCGCCACCGGCACGGAGGCGGGCGGCAGCGGCAACGGCCTCGCGGGCATGCGGGAGCGTGCCGTGGCCCTGGGTGGCACGATCGAGGCGGGCGTACGGCCCGACGGCGGCTTCCGCGTCCACGCGGTCCTCCCGCTCCGCCCACCCCCGCCGCGCAGCTCACCGAGCTCACCGAGCTCACCGAGCTCACCGAGCTCACCGAGCTCACCGAGCTCACCGAGCTCACCCCACGCACCCAGTCCACCCCACGCACCCAGTCCACCCCACGCACCCAGGTCATCCAACTCACCCAGTCCCGAGGAGACCCCGTGATCCGTGTGCTGCTCGCCGACGACCAGTCGCTGGTCCGTGCGGGGTTCCGGGCGCTGCTCGACGCCCAGCCGGACATCGAGGTGGCGGGGGAGGCCGCGGACGGTGCCGAGGCGGTGGAGCGGGTGCGGGCGCTGCGCCCCGACGTCGTCCTCATGGACATCCGGATGCCGAGGCTCGACGGCCTCGAAGCCACCCGGCACATCACGGACGACCCGGACCTCGCGGGGGTCCGGGTCGTCATGCTGACCACCTTCGAGCTCGACGAGTACGTCTTCGAGGCGATCCGCGCGGGCGCCTCCGGCTTCCTCGTGAAGGACACCGAACCGGAGGAGCTGCTGCGGGCGGTGCGGGCCGTCGTCCACGGCGACGCGCTGCTCTCCCCGGGGGTGACCCGGCGGCTGATCGAGGAGTTCGCGGCCCGTTCCAAGGCCCCGGGCGCCACGGCCGCGCTGACCGAGCGGGAGCGGGAGGTGATGGCCCTCGTGGGGATCGGCCTCTCGAACGAGGAGATCGCCCGCCGGCTGGTCGTCAGCCCGCTCACCGCCAAGACCCATGTGAGCCGCGCGATGGTGAAGCTGGGCGTTCGGGACCGCGCCCAACTCGTCGTCCTTGCCTATGAGTCGGGCCTCGTGCGGCCCGGCTGGCTGGGCTGAGCGGAGGGCCGGGCGCCGAGCTCGCCCCGGTGATGCGCCCGGCCGCCCGGCCTTCCGGACGGCTCAGTCGCGTACCGCGACCTTCCTGGTGGTCAGCCCGTCGGTGTCGCCGTCGGCCGGGGACTCCGTGGGCGTCGAGCGGGCCACGACGACCGATTCGGTGGCGGCCGGCCGCTTCTTCCGGAGACCCGGCAGGGTGATGAGAAGTCCGGCGAGGGAGATGGCAGTGACCACGGCGAGTCCCGGCCGGAAGCTGTCCAGGGCCGCCTGCGGAGAGGCCGACGCCTCTCCGTCTGCGGTGATGACGGCGGTGACGACGGCGAGGAAGAGCGCGCCGCCGACCTGGATCGAGGTGTTGAGGAGCCCCGAGACCATCCCCTGCTCGCGGTCGTCGACGCCGGTGGTGGCCCGGATGTTGAGCGACGGGAAGACCAGGGCGCAGGCGGCGCCGAGGAGCAGCATCGAGGGCAGGATCACGGCCGCGTACTGCGGGGGCAGTGAGATCCGCAGGAACAGCCCGTACGCGACGACGGGCAGCGTGAAGCCGACGGCGATCACCCGGGGCGTGCCGAAGCGGTCCATGATTCCGCCGATCTTCGTGGAGGAGAGCGCGCCACGAGCACGCCCGCCGGGAGGAAGGCCAGCGCGGTCTGGAGCGCGGACCAGTCGAGCAGCACCTGCATGTACGGGGTCACGATGAACTGGAAGGCCACGTACGAGCCGAAGAACACCGCCGCGCCGAGCTGGGCGCGGACCTGGGAGCCCGAGCGCAGGACCCCGAGCCGTACGAGCGGGCTCGCGCTCCGCCGTTCCACCAGGACGAAGGCGACGAGGAGGGCGGCGGCCACGAGGAAGGACAGCAGGGTCCTGGCCGAGGTCCAGCCGGCCTCGGGGGCCTGGACGACGGTGAAGACGAGCAGCAGCATCGCGGCCGTGCCGGTGACGGCGCCCGGCAGGTCGTAGCCGCCGGAGGAGTCCTCGCGGGCGCTGTGGGGGATGAGGCGGATCGCGAAGACGAGGGCGATCAGGGCGACGGGGGCGGGCAGGAGCATGGTCCACCGCCAGCTGAGCTCGGTGAGCAGGCCGGAGAGGACCAGGCCCATGGGGAAGCCGGTGGCGGCACAGGTGGTGTAGATCGCCAGGGCCCGGTTGCGCTCCGGGCCCTCCTTGAAGGTCGTCGTGATGATCGACAGTCCGGCGGGGGCGGTGAAGGCCGCGCTGAGGCCCTTGACGAACCGGCTGGCGAGCTCGACCGGGCCCTCCCGCCGTACGGGCTCGGCGCCAGCGACTTCGAGGTCCTCGACGTCCTCGCCGAGGGCGTGGCCGAGGACGGCCCGGCCTCCTGGCGCGTCCAGGAGCTCGCGGGCCGGGTCCACCTCAGTCAGAGCGCGCTGTCCCGGACGGTCGCGCGCCTGGAGAAGGACGGCCTGGTCCTGCGGGGGATGTGCGCCGAGGACCGGCGGGGCGTCCAGGTGAAGCTCACGGAGAAGGGGCTCGCGCGCCACACCGAGGCGCAGCCGCTCCAGCGTGAGGTGCTGACGAGGATGCTGAACGGCGCTTCCTGAACCGGAGGGACGGCCCCTGCTGACCGCACCGGCCGACGCTGCCGCCGGTGCGGCCCTGGCCCCCGGTCTCTCCGGTCTCTCCGGCCCCTTCGGCCCCTTCGGCCCCTGGGGTCCCCTCCCGTCATGGGTGCGGTCCGGTTCTCAGGGGCAGTCAGCCGATGCCCGAGTTCTCCCGCCACAGCCGGGCGATCGTCTCGTCCCCGGTCACCGTCACGGCGTCGGCCGGCAGCCGGTTCCACAGGGTCAGGTACAAGCGGTCGGCGGCCCCGCTGAACTCCACGTCCGCCACCGACTCCTCCCCATCTCCGCCCCGCTCCGTCCGGGGCGGTTCCGTGGCCGACAGGCGGACGTTCCAGGCGTCACCCGTGTCCGTGGCCCGCACCCGCAGGATCCGGGGTTCGGGCGTGCGCACCCGGCTGCTGTCGCGGCCGTGGAAGCCGCACAGCAGCTCGTCGATCCCGTCGACGGCCAGCGCCGTGTCGACGGCCGGCGCCCGGTGAACGCCCGGCGCCCGGTCAACGGCCGACGCCCGGTCGACCACCCCCGGCCCGGTCGTGAGCGCCGACTCCGCGTCCGCGCGGTGGACGGTCGTCTCGTGGGCCTGTCGTCGCGCCCAGAAGGCGAGCGGCGAGGGGGCCGGGAGGAAGGTCCAGCACTCCAGCGTCTCCGGCGCCGCGCGCAGGGCGTCGACCAGGTCCGCGTGGCCCGCCCGGTAGTAGGCGAGCAACTCGTCGCCATCGAGGGCGGGTTCGCCGCCGTCCGGGTGGTACCCGGTGTGCCCCTCGACCACGAAGGCCGTGGCCCAGCGGTGCACCGTCGTCATGTGCCGCAGGAGGTCGCGGACCCGCCACCCCGGACAGGTCGGGACCTCCGCGTCCGGCCCGGCCTCGGCCGCCGCGTCCCCGAGCGCCCGCCCGGCCGTCTCCAGCGCCATGATGTGTTCTTCGATCTTCATCGTGCCCCCGGTGATCATTGTCATGGGGCGGATTCTGGCAGCCGAGGGGCGCTTCGGGGGCGGATTCAGGGGCGGTGCCGTGTGCGTGCGGTGTCTCAAATCGCCTGGTGGGCGCCCGCGTTCCGCGCCCAGTAGCCCATCGCCGCGGCTCCGGCGGCCAGGACCGCGACCGTGGTGAGCGCCACCGGCAGGGAGAACCAGTCGGCGAGGAACCCGATGGAGGGCGGGCCGAGCAGCATGCCCCCGTAACCGAGGGTGGAGGCCGTCGCGACCCCGCCGGGTCCGGCGACCGCGCCCGCGCGGGCCACGGCGACGGGGAAGATGTTGGCGAGGCCGAGGCCGGTCACCGCGAAGCCGAGGAGTGTCGCCCAGACGGTCGGTGCGAGCGCGCCGAGGAGCATGCCGGCGGCGGCCGTGGCCCCGCCCGCGACGAGGGTACGGGTCTGGCCGAGTCGCTCCAGGAGCAGCGTGCCGGAGAGCCGGCCGGCGGTCATGGTCAGGGCGAAGACGGAGTATCCGGCCGCTGCCACGCCCGGGTGGGCGCCCAGGTCCTGTTCGAGGTGGAGCGCGCCCCAGTCGGCCAGCGCCCCTTCGCCGTACGCCGTGCAGAGCGCGATCACACCGAAGACGAGGACGGTACGGCGGGCCGCCCGCGACGGCTTCCCGGCGCCCGGCTCCTTTCCGGCGCCCGGCCGCGGCCGCTCCCCCTTGTCCCGTGCGGGGAGGGACTCCGGCAGTCCGGGGGCCGTGTGACGCAGGAGTACGGGACCGGCGGCGGCCGTCAGGGTCAGGCCGACGACCGTCAGGCCGAGGAGGTGGGTGGCGGGGGAGAGGCTTCCGGCGAGGAGCCCGCCGAGGCCGGCGCCGAGCATGCCGCCGAGGCTGAAGGCGGCGTGGAAGCTCGGCATCACGGGGCGGCGCAGGGCGGTCACCAGGTCCACGGCGGCGCTGTTCATGGCGACGTTGATCCCGCCGTACGCGGCGCCGAAGACCAGCAGGACGAGGCCGAGGGCGAGCGGGGACCGGGTGAGGGCCGGCAGGGCGACCGAGAGGCAGAGCAGGACGGCGGTGGCGACGGTGACGGCGTGGCTGCCGAAGCGGCGGCAGAGCCGGCCGGTCAGCGTCATGGTCACGACGGCGCCCGCCGAGACGCCGAGGAGGGCGAGCCCGAGGTCACCGGCCGAGGCGCCGGTCTGCTGCTTGACGGCGGGGATGCGGACCACCCAGCCGGCGAAGAGGAAACCGTCGAGGGCGAAGAAGAGGGTCAGGGCGGAGCGGAGGCGGGACAGGGAGTGGGTGGCGGTGTCTCCGCCGTAGCCCCCCGATGCGGCCGTCCGTACTTTGTTTAGTAGCGGCACAAACTCAGGATAGGGGGCGACGGGCCCAGGATTCAACCGCCCGGCATCCGCCCGTTCCTCGCGACCCGTGGGGGCGCCGGCCCCGCGGTGCGTCGGCCGCCCGGCCGGGTGCGGGTTCGGCGTGTCGTCCGATCATGGGAGACTCGCCCCCATGAACGGCAAGGCGACGACGACCCGGACACGGCTGGACAGGGGGCGCAACGCGCTCGGCCCCGCGCTGGAGCTGGTGCACACGGGAAGGGCGCCGACACGGGCCGTCCTCACCGCCGAGCTCGGCGTCACCCGGGCCACCGCGGGCGCGGTCGCCGCCGAGCTGGAGGCCCTCGGCCTCATCCGCGTCGACTCCAACCCCGGTGCCGCGGCCGGCTCCCAGGGACGTCCCTCCCACCGGCTCGCCGTCGACGAGAAGGGGCCCGTCGCCCTCGCCGCCCAGGTCCACGCCGACGGCTTCCGTGCCGCGCTCGTCGGTCTCGGCGGCACCATCGTCGCCACGGCCCCGGGATGCGTCACCGTCTCCGCCGACCCCGCCCAGGTCCTCGGCGCCGTCGTCGACGCGGGAGCCGCGCTGCTCCGGGAGAGCGGCCGCCGCTGCGTCGGCGCCGGACTCGCCGTGCCCTCCGCCGTCGCCGAGCCCGAGGGCACCGCGCTCAACCCGCTCCACCTCGCCTGGCCCGCCGGTGCGCAGGTCCGGGAGATCTTCGCCGAGCGGGTAAGGGCCGCCGGGATCGAGGGCCCGGCCTTCACCGGCAACGACGTCAACCTCGCCGCCCTCGCCGAGCACCGTCACGGCGCCGGGCGCGGCGCGCGTGACCTCCTCTGCGTGGCCACCGGTCACCGGGGCGTCGGCGGCGCGCTCGTCCTCGACGGCCGTCTGCACACCGGCAGCGCGGGCCTCGCCCTGGAGGTCGGCCATCTGACGGTGAACCCGGAGGGGCGCCCCTGTCACTGCGGCAGCCGCGGCTGCCTCGACGTCGAGACCGACCCGCTCGCCTTCCTCACGGTCGCCGGCCGGGCCCCCGGCCCCGAGGTCTCCCTCCTCCAGCAGGCCCGTGACCTGCTGCGGACGAGCCGCGACGACCCGGGTGTCCGGGTGGCCGTCGGGGAGCTGATCGACCGCCTCGGCCTCGGCCTCGCCGGTCTGGTGAACATCCTCAACCCGGACCGGATCATCCTCGGCGGACTGCACCGCGAGCTCCTCGACGCCGACCCCGAGCGCCTCCGCGCGGTCGTCGCCGACCGCAGCCTCTGGGGCCGCAGCGGCGGTGTCCCGATCCTGCCCTGCACCCTCGACCACAACAGCCTCGTGGGCGCCGCCGAGCTGGCCTGGCAGCCGGTCCTCGACGACCCGCTGGCAGCGCTCGGCCGCGGGGCCGCCTGAACGACATCCTCCGGTCCGGTTCGGACGCCTCTGCCAGAGGATGGGTCCCATCCGCTGTCGCGTGGCCGAAAACCGGTGGGCGGGGGAGGCCGTACGACGTAGCGTTCCGCCTCATGATCACCTCCGACTCCGGTCTCCCTCCGCGCCTCGGCAGCCTCACCTTCCACGGGCCCCTCTCCGAGGCCCGCGCCACCCGCATGATCGGACGGCTCGCCGCCGAACAGCCCGCCGACGTCCTCGACATCGGCTGCGGCTGGGGCGAGCTGCTCCTCCGCGTCCTGGAGAACGCCCCGGGCGCCAAGGGCGTCGGAATCGACATCAACGCCGAGGACCTGGCCCGCGGCCGCGCGCTCGCCGAGGAGCGCGGTCTCGCCGACCGTGTGCTCTTCGTCGAGGAGTCGGCGCTGGGCACCGAACGGGGACCCGTCGACGCGATCCTCTGTCTCGGATCCAGCCAGGCGCTCTGCGACCCCGAGCAGCCGTACGACGTCGCCGGCGCCCTCCGCGAACTGCGCCGACTGGTCCGCCCCGGCGGTCGCGTCGTGCTCGGCGAGGGCTTCTGGGAGCGCACCCCGACGGACGAGGAGCTGGCCCGCATGTGGCCCGGCGCGGTCGCCGGCGACCACCTCTCCCTCGGTGTCCTCGTGGACCTCGCGATCGAGGCGGGCTTCCGGCCCGCGCGGATCGAGACGGCGAGCGCCGAGGAGTGGGAGGAGTTCGAGTCCGGCTACCGGTACGACACCGAGGTCTGGCTCGCCGCGAACCCCGACCACCCACTCGCCGCCGAGACCCGCGAACGCGTCGACCGTCAGCGGTCGACCTGGCTCAACGGCTACCGCGGGGTCCTCGGCATCACGTACCTCACCCTCGTCGCCGTGGCCTGAGGCCGCGTCACCACCGGTGTCGGCCGGCCCCCAGCTCTCCGCGGCCGGGGGCCGAGAGGTGCAGTACCCGGAAGCGCTCGCCCTCGTCGGGGGCGGGCGCTTCCGCGTGGGCGGCTGCTTGAGCGTCGGCGGGCGCCTGAGCGTCGGACCACGACTGTTGCCCCGGATCCTCGGCCCACAAGGTGAAGGCCAGCAGTTCCCAGTGGCGCGGATCCACGGCCAGGGCCGAGGCGACCACGCCGTCCCGGCGCGCGTCCCGCGCGTGCCGGGCCACCGCCTCCGCCACGGCCTCGCCCGGCGGCACCGCCGCGCCGAGCGGCGTCCTGCGGCGCGTCGCGGTGGCGGGAGCGGACGCGGCCGCCGGCCCCTCCTCGTACGCCAGGCCCGTCCAGTGCTGCACCACCGGCCGGCCGAAGTCGTTCACGATGCCCTGGAAACCCGGCCCCCAGAGGAAGGAGTTCATGCCCTCGGGGGCCGTCCAGAGGTAGAACGGCGCGTACTGGTTGACCGGCGATCCGGCCTCACGTTCCCGGATCAGATAGGCCTTCAGGCCGAGCCCGGGGAAGCTGTCCAGCAGATGGCCCCGCGTCGCGACCCGCTCGCGGATGATCCCCATGTCGTAGTCGGCGGGGAGAGTGATCTCGTACTGCATCGCGTGCACGGAACGGCCTCCGGTGAGCTGGTGAGCTGGTGAACTGGCCATCTGGATCCGGTGATCCGGTGATCCGGTGATCCCGAACAGGGGGTGGTCAGGCCGCGGCGAGAAGCGCCAGCAGACCGCGTACCGCGCTGTCGAACGGCGCTCGTGAGTCCGTGGCGCGGGCCAGTACATAGCCGCCCTGCACGGTCGCCACGACCGTCGCCGCGATGTCCTCGGGAACGAGGGAGTTCCTCAACTCGCCGGTGTCCAGGCCCTCCTGGACCACCTCGGCGAGCCGGGCGCGCAGTCGCGCGAGCGCCTCCTCGACGGGCGCGCGCAGGTCCGGGTGCGCGATCACCTCCGGGTCCATGGTCAGCCGCCCCACCGGGCAGCCGCGCAGGACCTCGCGCTCGCGCAGCAGATACGCCTCGATCCGGGCGTACGCCGAGCCCTCGCCGCCCAGCACGTCCTCGGCCGCCGCGCCCATCTCCCCGGCCGTACGCCGGATCGCCGCGAGCGCCAGCTCCGGCTTCCCCGAGAAGTGGTGGTACATGCTGCCCTGACCCACGCCGGCGGCCTGCTGGACGGCCTTGGGGCTGGTGCCCACGTAGCCGCGCTCCCACAGCAACGCGCGGGTCGCCTCGACGAGGCGCTCGGACGTGGTCTTCGGAGTGCTCATGATCCGACTGTACATACCAGTAGGTACAGAAAGGAAGGTCCCCGCACCCACCCCCGGTTCCGTCCCGACGTACTCCCGACGTACTCCCGCTGTCGTACGCGCGAAGCCGCTGCCCGTACGACGCCCCGGACCCCCTCCCCGCGCGAGTCTCGAACCACGGGCATCACCACAGCGCACCGAGGAGCTGAACTCTCATGAACACACTCGCCCACGCGGGCCCCGGCCCGTGGATCCTCGTCGTTCCCCTGTTCTGGGCCGTCGTCGTCGCCGGGATCGTCACCCTCGCCCGCCGCGCCCGATGGCGACCGGGTCGCGGTGGCCGTCCGTACCGGGACGGCCGGCCGGACGAGCACTCGCCGATCGCGCTGCTCGGTCACCGGTTCGCCGCCGGGGAGATCGACGAGGAGGAGTACTGGCGGCGACTCACTGTCCTGGAGGAGCAGTTCGGCCGCGCCGCGACCACCAAGGGGCATCAGGCATGACCCGCCCCGTCGGGCCGCCCCGGTCGTGATCGGCCTGGCGGCTCCGGCCCTCGGCCTCAGCCCGAGCGGCCCGCGAGGGCCGCGCCCGTCGGAACCTTGCCCGCGACGACCGGGACCATGGCCGGGACCGGCGCGTCCGGGGTCTCGAAGGGGACGTCCGGAAACCGGCCGTACCCCACGAAGAGGCCCTCGGGAGCGGAGCTGTGCACGGCCTGCGCGTGCTCCTCGACCGGGTCGGCCGAGGGCGGAGCGGAGAGCGTGAACCACACGACCTTGCCGTCGGCGCCGCACGGGCGGACACCCCAACTCTCGCTGACCGCACCAACGATGGCGAGGCCGCGGCCGGAGGTGGCGAGACGCTCGAACGCGTCGAGTCCGTCGCCGTCACCGTCGTCCGGGGCTCCGACACCAGCGGCTCGGACGCCCGGGGTTCCGACACCCAGGTTTCCGACACCCTGGATTCCGGCCTCCGGTATTCGGGGATCGTGGTCCCTGACCGACACCGTCAGCCGGTCGAGCAGCAGCTCGAGCTCGACCGTGCAGCGCTTGTCCGGCTGCGCGTGTCGGTGGACATTGGTCAGAAGCTCGGTGACACCGAGCGCGGCATGGTCGATCAAAGCATCGAGATGCCAGTGGCGCAGATGCGCGGAGACGATTCTGCGGACCTGACCGATCCGCGACGGCAGGGCGTGGAGCTCCACCGCGTAATACCTGCTCGGCTCGCTGATCACGGCTGCGACTCCCCGAAGTAGTCCGGAAGAAGACGAAGATTCGGATCTCTCATGCGGTACAGCGGTACTGCGGTACGACGAGGTGGCGACCGAAGCGCAACGTCACCACCGGTGAACCCTCGGTGAGGTGGTTCCAGCGTGAACCAGTGGTGACCGGGCCGCAACTCGCGGCGATCCGTGGCAGGTCAGCGCCCGGCGGCTCGCCTCAGCGCCGCGAGGAACCGCCCCGACCCCTCGGCCTCGCTCCCGCTCCCGCCCTGCCCGCCGTCGCGGTCGCGGTGCAGGGTCAGCCGGTACCGCGTCCCGTTCACCGTCGCCACCGCCTCGTCGGCCTTCGCGAACCACGGCCGCCCGGCGCGCACGGCGGTCACCGGCGCGCTGTCGATCTCGCTGCCGTAGCTCGTGAGCAGCGCGAGCCGGCCGTCCTCGATCCGTACCTCTCCCGCGCGCGTCAGGGCACGCGGCCAGCGTGCGATCCGTACACCCCGCGCACTGAACTCGGGTTCCGCCATACCGGTCCGCCCCTTTCACCCGATTGCCGTACCCAGTGTGCAGGGCGGCCCGCGACCGCACCAGTAGCCCCGCCACAAGGGAGGCCTATGGGACATCAAAGGGAACGTTTGCCCAGGTGAGAGGGGTATCGTCGGGGTCGGGAAAGCTGTGGAGACGCAGCGGCAGTGAGCGAGGAGTGGGACCGATGAGCACCACCGAGAACAGCGTGACCGCCGCGCCGGCGACCGTCGACGTCGACCGCAGCGATCCGTCGTACCGGGCCTGGCTGAAGGAGGCCGTCCGCAAGGTCCAGGCCGATGCCAACCGCTCCGCCGACACCCACCTGCTGCGCTTCCCGCTCCCCGAGAAGTGGGGCATCGACCTCTACCTCAAGGACGAGTCGACCCACCCCACCGGCAGTCTCAAGCACCGGCTCGCCCGCTCTCTCTTCCTCTACGGGCTCTGCAACGGCTGGATCCGGCCGGGCAAGCCCGTCATCGAGGCCTCCAGCGGATCGACCGCCGTCTCCGAGGCGTACTTCGCGAAACTCGTCGGCGTCTCCTTCATCGCCGTCATGCCCCGCACGACCAGCCCCGAGAAGTGCCGGCTCATCGAGTTCCACGGCGGCGAGTGTCACTTCGTCGACGACTCGCGGACGATGTACGAGGAGTCCGCCGCCCTCGCCGCCCGTACCGGCGGCCACTACATGGACCAGTTCACCTACGCGGAGCGGGCCACCGACTGGCGCGGCAACAACAACATCGCCGAGTCGATCTACCAGCAGTTGAAGCTGGAGCGCTACCCGGAGCCCACCTGGATCGTGGCCACCGCGGGCACCGGTGGCACCTCGGCGACCATCGCCCGCTACGTCCACTACATGCAGCACGACACCCGGCTCTGCGTCGCCGACCCGGAGAACTCCTGCTTCTTCGACGGGTGGACCCACAACGACCCGCAGGCGACCGCCGACTGCGGTTCGCGCATCGAGGGCATCGGCCGCCCCCGGATGGAGCCCAGCTTCGTGCCCGGGGCGATCGACCGCATGATGAAGGTCCCGGACGCGGCGAGCGTCGCCGCCGTCCGCGCCCTGGAGGCGGCCATTGGGCGCAAGGCGGGCGGCTCCACCGGCACCGGCCTCTGGAGCGCGTTCAAGATCGTGGCCGAGATGGTCAGGGAGGAGCGCACCGGCAGCATCGTGACGCTGATCTGCGACCCGGGCGACCGCTACCTCGACAAGTACTACTCCGACGACTG
This sequence comes from Streptomyces sp. NPDC055103, assembly GCF_053607625.1. NCBI lineage: Bacteria > Bacillati > Actinomycetota > Actinomycetes > Kitasatosporales > Streptomycetaceae > Streptomyces > Streptomyces sp. NPDC055103. The sequence continues at coordinate 37,703 of NZ_JBSGTX010000007.1, read as the reverse complement.
GTTGGCCGCCCAGGGCCTCGACATCGCGCCGTACAGCGCCGCTATCGAGCGGTTCCTGGCGACGGGGGCCTGGCCGGAGTGAGCCGCCGGTCCAGGCGGCGCGCCGCGTCACGGAAGGACAGCCCGAGGCCGGGGCGGGCGAGCCGGAACGCGAACCGCAACGGAGCCGCGCCGTCGACGGCCATGGTCCACCGCATGCGCGTGCCCTTCCCGGCGGGGGAGAGGGCCCACTCCTCCGCCATGGCGGAGACGCCGGGGGCGTTGGTCAGGTCCACGCGGTAGCCGTACCGCACGTCGGGCTCGGCGGCGAGAATCGTCTCCTCGAAGAGGATCCCGCCCCGCAGCCGTATGGTCCGGCCTGCCCCGTCTCCTGACGGGACGGCGGAGGTGACGGCGGTGAACCACGAAGGCAGACTGCCCACTTCCACGGCCAGCGACCGGTAGACGGCGGACGGGGGTGCGGCCAGCGTCGCAGCGAAGGAGAGGCGGACGGGTGCGGTGGCGGTGAAGTCGAGCTTCACCGGCTCGAGTCGGCGTGCCATGGTCCGAACCTCCCGTGGACGGAACGCGGAAGTGAACCCTAGCTGACGGCATGTCAATGGCACAGGGTGGCGTTGGGCGCTGCGCATGATGGGCCGGCGCGACGCGTTCACCGGACCGGAAGGGGAAGCCACCTTGTCCACCCTGCCCACCTTGCCCACCTTGTCGACCACGCCTCCGACGCCTCCGACGTCCCCCACGCCTCCGACGTCCCCCACGTCCCCGACGTCCGCCACGTCCACCACGGCACCGCTCCCGTCCCGCCGTACCGCGCTCGCCCTCGGCGCCGGCACCGCGCTGGCCTCCGTCCTCCCGCTCGGAGGGACGGCCCATGCGTCGACGGACCGTCTCACCGCACACCTCCGGGAGCTCGAACACGAACATGCCGCCAGGCTCGGCGTGTTCGCGTACGACGCCCGCACCGGCCGGTCGGTGGCGTACCGCGCCGACGAGCGCTTCCCGATGTGCTCGGTGTTCAAGACCCTCGCCGTCGCGGCCGTCCTGCGGGACCTCGACCAAGACGGTTCCTTCCTGGCGAAGCGCGTCCGCTACACGAAGGCGTACGTCGAGCGGTCGGGCTTCTCGCCGAGGACCGGGCTGCCGGAGAACCTCGCCGCCGGGATGACCGTCGCCGGGCTCTGCGACGCGAGCATCCGCTACAGCGACAACACCGCCGCGAATCTCCTGCTGCGCGAGCTGGGCGGGCCGACGGCCGTCACCCGTTTCGCCCGGTCGGTCGGGGACGAGGTCACCCGGCTGGACCGCTGGGAGCCCGAACTGAACTCCGCCGAACCCTGGCGCGCCACCGACGTCACCACGCCCCGCGCCATCGGCCGGACGTACGGACGCCTCGTCCTCGGCGACGCGCTGACGCCCCGGGACCGCGACCGGCTGACCGGTTGGCTGCTCGCCAACACCACCAGCGGCGAACGGTTCCGCGCGGGACTGCCCGCCGACTGGACCCTCGCCGACAAGACCGGCAGCGGGCGGTACGGCGGCAACAACGACGTGGGCATCGCCTGGCCGCCGACCGGCGGCCCGGTCCTGCTGGCCGTCCTGACGGCCAAGTCCGAGGAGGCTGCGACAGCCGACAACCCGCTCGTGGCCGGAGCGGCGGTCCTGGTGGCGGCGGAACTCGGCCCTTAGGGCCTGCCTTTCGGGGCACGCCGGGCTCGCGGGGATCCCGAGTGTCGACGTCTGTGTCGGATTCCTGCCAGAAGTCGGGCGGCGATCGATGTTTGGCTGTGGCCATGACCCTCACACAGTCGGACCACGCCCGCGCCTTCCGTTCCCTGCACACCCCCGCTTCGCCCCTGGCCCTCGCCAACGCCTGGGATGTCGCGAGCGCCCGCGTCATCGAGGCCGCGGGTGCCCCGGCGATCGCGACGACCAGTGCCGGCGCCGCCTGGTCGCTGGGGTACCCGGACGGCGACTTCCTCTCCCGCGACCGGGCGCTGGAGCTGGTGGCCCGCATCGTCGCCGCCGTCGCGGTTCCGGTGACCGCGGACATCGAGGGCGGGTACGGGACGGATGCCGCCGGCATCGCCGAGACCGTCACGGGGGTGCTCGCGGCGGGCGCCGCCGGCGTCAACATCGAGGACGGTGCCAGGCCCCCGGCGGAACTCGCGACGCGACTGGCCGCGGCCCGGCTGACCGCCGACCGGGCAGGCGCCGACCTGTTCCTCAACGCCCGTATCGACACCTACCTGTTCGGTCTCGGCGACCCGGACACCCGACTGAAGGAGACCCTGACCCGGGCGCACACCTACGTCGACGCGGGCGCGGACGGCATCTTCGTGCCCGGCGTCACCGACACCGACGTCATCGCGACGCTGGCCCGGGACATCTCCGTGCCGCTGAACGTCATGGCCGGCCCCGGTGCCCCGACCGTCGCCGAGCTCGGCGCCCTCGGCGTGGCCCGTGTCAGCCTCGGCTCGGGCGTGGCGCAGGTCGCCTACGCCGCCGCCCGCCGCACGGCGCGGGAACTCTTCGGCACCGGCGACCACGAGTCCCTCGCCGACGGCATCGCCTTCCCGGAACTCGACGGGCTGTTCTCCGAGCCCCGCTGACCCCGGCCGAGTCGGGTGGCGTGAGCAGGGCGACCACCCCACTCGGAAGCGGTCACGAAGGGCGGAGCAAGCCGTCCACGGCCCGGCCGAACAGGGCCCGTCCCGCCCGCGCCAGGAGCGGGTCGAAGGCGCGTGGCAGACCTCGTAGCGCGAGCTCCTCCGTCCAGTCCACCCGGCAGCCTCCGCCCGGGGTCTCCGTCACCTCGACGATCGCCCAACCCAGCACGACCCGGCCGGACTTCTCCAGGTGGCACACGCCCGGCCGTCCCGCCTGCGGCGGTTCCCAGCGCGCGACCTCCATCGGGTCGTCGAAGGCCAGCCGGCCGATCCCGGTCCGCGCCGTGAACTTCACCCCCACCCCGTTCGGCCCCGGCGTCAGGACCCTCGTCCGGGTCAACGGCACCTGGCGGCCGTGCGCCGTCCAGTCCGTCAGCCGCCGCCACGCCTCGTCCGCCGGCAGCGCCACGGTCCGCTCGATCCGGAACAGGGTCATGCCGGCTCCTCGCCCGCCACCACGAGCCCCGGCAGGTGCTCGGTCACCTCACCGCGCATCCCCTCGCCCAGGCCGCGGTCCGTCACCCAGGTGTCCACCTCGCCGAGATCGGCGAAGGAACTCAGGCCCACCGTCCCCCACTTGGTGTGGTCGGCGACCACCACCACCCGGCGCGCCGATCGCATCAGGCAGCGGTTGGTCTCCGCCTCCGCGAGGTTCGGCGTCGACAGTCCGGCCTCGACCGAGATGCCGTGCACCCCGAGGAACAGCAGGTCGAAGTGGAGCGAGCGGATCGCCCGGTCCGCCACCGCCCCGACCAGCGCGTCGGACGGCGTGCGCACCCCGCCCGTCAGGACGAGGGTCGCCGCCCCGCGGCGCACCTCGGCCCCGCCGCCCGCCAGTTGGGCCTCGTGGAACACGTCCGCGACCCGCACCGAGTTCGTCACCACCGTCAGATCCGGGACGTCGAGCAGATGCCGGGCCAGCGCGAAGGTCGTCGTCCCGCCGGAGAGGGCGATCGCCGTGCCCGGCGCGACCAGCGCCGCCGCGGCCCGCGCGATCTCGTCCTTGGCGCTCGGTTCGAGCACCGACTTGGCTTCGAAGCCCGGCTCGTGCGTACTCGCCTCGACCACCGGCACGGCCCCGCCGTGCACCTTCGCCACCATGCCCTGCCGGGCCAGCGCGTCCAGGTCGCGGCGGATCGTCATGTCCGAGACGTTCAGCCGGCGGGTCAGTTCGTTCACTCGCACACCGCCGCGCCGCCGGACCTCGTCGAGGATCAGGGCACGCCGCTGCTCCGCGAGGAGGTTCTGGTTGTCAGTCACCGCCGGGGCCGGTCCTTCCACAGGGAACAAGGGGATCAGTGTCGGAAGAGCGTCGGATTCGGTGAGAGACCGTGCGCGGTCGCACGACTGTCCGCGATCCTGTTTCCGACGTCGCATCCTCCCACCCAGAGAGGAAGTCCCCTAAGTGTCCCCTGCCACACCCGCCCCGGATGCCGGGGGCGCGGCGCTCGAGCTCCTCGTCCACGGAGTCGGCGGAGCCACCCCGCAGTCCATGCTCGACGACCCCAGGACCGTACGGGTCACCGGCGACCGCACCGCCGCCGTGTACCGGCGGGCAGAGGACCTCGACGCCGAGGACCACCCCGAGCGGTACGCCGCGCGGCCCGTACCGGAGGCGTACTGCTGGTCCAACCTCACCTCGGGCGACGGCACCCGCGCCCTGTGGCTGCTGCTCCTGCCGTTCATGGTCGCCAACCTGGCCCACTGGATGCGCCCGCCGTCCCAGGGCAGGCCGGGACTCGTCCGGTTGTACGGAGTCCTCGTCCGGCTCGTCGCCCTCACCCTCACCGTGCTCCTCACCGCCGCGGCCTGCGAGGTCGCGCTCGATCTGACGGCCTGGCAGTGCGCCGGCACAGCGGCCTGCTCCGACGCGTACTCCTGGCTCGGCTTCCTCGCCGCCGACCACGGCGGCTGGTGGTCCACGCCCGGGCGCCGCCTCGCCCTCGCCGCACTCGTGCCGACGGCGCTCGTCGGCCTGCTCTGGTACCTGTCCAACCGGACCTGGAGCGCGTACGAGGCCCAACGCCCGCCCACGGGCTACGACACCCCGGCGCCGGAGCCCCAGGCCGACACGCGGGCCGGCACACACGCAAAACCCCAGGCCGACACGCGAGCAACCCCGCAGGCCGACGCGCGCACAAGCCCGCAGGCCGACCCCCAGGCCGACACGGAGGCCGCCGACAGCGACGAGCCGGAGCCCGCCGGACCCACACCACCCACCTCCACCGAACTCCGTCCCGCGCTCGGGCGTCCCGGCTTCTGGTACGGGCGCCGCCTCGTCGCCCGGCTCCGGGCGGCGCACACCGCCGCCGGATTCCTCACCGTCGCCGCCACCCTCACCACCGCCACCACCCGGTACGACACAGGGGCACGCGCCGTCTTGGGCCTCGCGCTCCAGGCCGCCCTCGTCGTCCTCGCCGCCGTCGTCCTCCAGGTCGTCTGCCGCCGGGGCCGCAGCGAGCGCCGCCTCGACCTGCGCGTCGAGCGCGCCCTCGTGTCCTGGCTGCCCGGCTCCGCCCTCGCCCTGCTCGCCCTCACCGCCCTGCACGCCGGCTGGTCCCGTCCCGGCTGGGCCTCCACCGGCACCCTCCCCGGAAACGCCGCGTTCGGCGCCCTCACCCTCGCTCAGGGCGGCCTGGTCGTCGCCCTCGGCGTGGTAGCCCTGTTCCTCCAGCGGCCCCGCAGGGACCCCCGCACCGCGCTGCGCGGGCTCGGCGGGCCCGCCGTCGCCATGCTCGCCTGCGCCCTCGCCGGGGTCATGTCCGGCGGTGTCGCCCAGCGCGTCGCCGACTGGCTCGACGGCTCCGGCGCGGGGCAGGGCCCCCGGATCGGTCCGCCCGTCCTGCTGAGCTGGCAGGCGTCCGTGATCCCTGTCCTGCTCCTGCTGCTGCTCGCGCCCGCCGCGCTCCTCGCCGTACGGACCGTGCTCGACGCCCGGCGGCTGCGGCCGGTCGTCGAGGCCGACTACGGCGCCGCCGACGAACAGGACCCGGTCCGCACCGGACAGATCGCGGCCGGCCGGGCCCGCGCGGCGCTCACCGACTCCGCTCCCGTCCTCGTCGCGGTCGTCTCCGGCGCGACCCTGCTCCTCGGTGCCGCGTCCGTCGCCGGCGCCTGGGCCAGCGGAAACGTCCCCGGCCGGGCCTTCGACGGCGCCCACCCCGCGATCGCGTCCGCCGCCTCCGCCGCCCAGGCCGTCGGCTCCTGGATGATCGGCCTCGGCTTCCTGCTCTTCGTCACCTGGGGCCGCCGCGCCTACAAGGACGCCTCGGCCCGCCGCACCATCGGCATCCTCTGGGACGTCGGCACCTTCTGGCCGCGCGCCGCCCACCCCTTCGCCCCGCCCTGCTACGCCGAACGGGCCGTCCCCGACCTCACCTGGCGCATGAGCTCCTGGACCCGCGGCACCGGCGGCCGGCTCGTCATCTCCGGCCATTCCCAGGGCAGCGTCCTCGCCGCGGCGGCCGTCTGGCAGCTGCCGCCCGCCACCCGCGGCCGGGTCGCGCTGCTCACCTACGGCTCACCCCTGGAGCGGCTCTACGGCCGCTGGTTCCCCGCCTACTTCGGCCCCGAGGCGCTCCGCGCCCTCCACCGCACGGTCCACTGCTGGAGCAACCTCCACCGCGCCACCGACCCCATCGGCGGCCCCGTCCGCGTACCCGCCGAGGCGGACCGGCCGGCCGTCGACGGCGACGTGCTGCTCGACCCCGTCGCGTACGGACGCACCCGTGAACACCCGCTGCCGGAACCGATCCTGGGCCACTCCGACTACCAGGCCGACCCGGCGTTCGCCCGGCGGCGCTCCGCCCTCCTCGACCGGCTGCCGCCCGCCCTGCCCCGCCAGCGCGAGCCCGACGGTCAGGCCCTTCAGGGGAGTTCGGGGAGGTCCTCCGGGTAGAGCAGGGTCAGGTCGTCCGTGCTCGGCTCGGCGAGCGCGGCGACCCGGCCCGCGTGCCGCTCCACCATCGACTCGAAGGTCTGGCGTGCCGTACGGCCGTTGCCGAAGGCCGGGCCCTTGGGCAGCTTCGTGAAGTACGTGAGCAGTGCGTCGTCCGTGCCCGGCACGAGCCGGTACTCGTGCTCGTCGGCCTGCTGCCCCACGATCCGCAGGAGCTCGTCCGGCGCGTAGTCGCCGAAACTGATGGTCCGTGAGAAACGGCTGGCCACACCGGGGTTGACGGTCAGGAAGCGCTCCATCTCCGCCGTGTACCCCGCGACGATGACGACCACCGCGTCCCGGTGGTCCTCCATCAGCTTCACGAGCGTGTCGATCGCCTCACGGCCGAAGTCCCGGCCCGAGTCCTCCGGCGACAGCGCGTAGGCCTCGTCGACGAACAGCACGCCGCCGCGCGCCCGGTCGAAGGCCTCCTGCGTCCGGATCGCGGTCGAGCCGATGTGCTCGCCCACCAGGTCCACCCGGGAGACCTCCACCAGATGGCCCCGCTCCAGGACCCCGAGCGAGGCCAGGATCTCGCCGTACAGCCGGGCCACGGTCGTCTTGCCGGTGCCGGGGTTTCCGGTGAAGACCAGATGGCGGCGGACCGAGGCCGCCTTGAGCCCCGCCTCCTGACGCCGGCGCCCCACCTCGATCATGTTCGTGAGCGTCCGCACCTCGTGCTTGACGCTCTCCAGGCCCACCAGCGCGTCCAGTTCACCGAGGACGTCCTGAGAGGAGCGGGCCTCGGGCACCGGCACCATTGGCGGCGGGGCGGCCGCCTGGGCGCGCGGCACGGGGACCGACCCGAGGATCCCCGCCGGCTGCGTGGCCGTCAGCACGGTGCCGCCGTCGGGCACGGAGGAGCGGACCGCGCTCTCGTCACTGGTGCAGTCCTCCGCGACCGCGCCCTCCTCGGGGAACTCGTACCCGCCGCGCGCGCACCGCTCCGTACGGCACTTGCGCAGGCTCGTCCGGCAACCGTCCGTGACGTGGAAACCGTAGCCGCCGCTGCCCGTGACCCGGCAGCCGTGGAAGGACCCGCGCCCCTCGGCCGACACGTAGAAACCGGCCTCGGCGGGCGAGGTGACCGTGCACCGCTCGATCGTGGGGTCGGCGCCCTTGGTCACGATGACCCCGGTCTGCACGGCGTCGATCGTGCACCCCGCCAGGGTGCCGCCGCTGCCGTGGTCCCGGAACCAGGCACCCGTGGAGGCCTCCCGGATCCGGCAGTCGTCGAGCTGGGCCGTCGCCCCGTCGCTCACCGACACCGCCGTGTTCCGCACCTGCGAAAGGTCGCTGTCGACCACGTCCACGCGCGAGCCCCGGTCGAGGACGAACAGCGCGTCCGGCACGTCGTGCACCCGGCAGGCGTCGAGGACGACGGTCGCGCCGTCGCTCACCCACACCGCCGGGTAGTCGCCCGTACTGTCGTGGATCTCGCACTGGTTGGCGTCCACGCGCGTGCCCGGGTCCCACACCGACAGGCCGTTGCGGCCGAACCGGCGGACCGTCGACCGGGTCAGGGTCAGCACCGAGCGCGAGCGCAGGTCGACCGCGTTCTCGGGGACGTCGTGGATGTCGCAGTCCGAGAGCGTCAGCACCGCGTCCGTGTCGAGGGTGATGCCGTCCGCCGACGTGCGGTGCACCGACGAGTCCGTGAGGTGCGCGGTGGCCCGTGACGCGATCTGGAGACCGGCGCCCTTGATCTCGTACACCTCGCAGCCGACGCCCTCCAGGCCGCTGCCCTCGCCGGTGACCGCGATCCCGGCACCGGAGGCGTGGTGCACGCGGCAGCGCTCCAGTCGCGGATGCGCCCCTCCGCGCACCGACACGCCCGCCTGCCCGGCGGAGACCACCTCGCACTCCTCGAACACCCCGCCCGCGCCGTCGACCACGGCGATGCCGACCCCGGCGGGGTTGTCGATCGTGCAGCGGCGGACCGTCGGCCGTGCCGCGCCCCGCACTTCGATCCCGGCGGCGGAGCGGGTCATGATCCGCAGGTCGAGCAGCTCGGGCGTGCCGTCCTCGACGAGCAGGGCGGGCGCGGCGACGTCCTGCCCCTCGATGTGCAGGTCCTGGAGGGTGACGGAGGCGCGGACGGTCAGCGCCACCCCGTCCGGCGGCGCGATCCGCACCGACCCGACGGCGCCCTCGGGGCCGCGCAGGGTGACGGCCCGCAGCATGACGAGGTTCTCCCGGTAGGTGCCGGGCGCGACGGTGAGGACGTCCCCGTCGCTCGCGGCCTCCAGGGCGGCGGCGAGAGAGGCGTACTCACCCGTGCGGCGCCGCCACCGCGATGTGCCGGTGTGCGTCACCTGGACCGTGCCCTGTGCCATGGGTGTGCCCTGCCCCCGCCTGATGCCTCGCCGCTGATCCGATGCCCCACCGTAGCGCGCGCGGAGGGCGGGGGTTGACGGGTCGTGAGGGGTCACCTCTACGGGGCGGGGGGAGGGCGCGGGGGAGTGGCGCGGGTCAGCTGCCGGTGTCCGCGCGGCCCCAGTCGGGGCCCGCCGAGGCCCACGCGCGGTCCAGGCGCGCGTACCGCCGCAGCACGAGACGGCGTACGGCGAGACGGCGCACGATCTCCACGAGGAGGCCGGTGAGGAGCGCCGCCATCAGACCTGCGATGGCCGCGTGCGCGCGGGCCGTGCCCGCCGGCATCGGGGGCGACACCGGGCGACCGTCCCGGTCGGTCCAGAGGGCGAACGTGTCACCGGGCGAGGAGTGCCGCCTCGCCGTGGGCACCGTTCCCGTACGGGCCGTACCGTCGGGGGCGGTCCAGCGCGCCACCACGGACCGGCGGAGCTGTTCCTCCCCGGCGGACTCGCCGGTACGGGGACCGCTCGCGGGCCGGTCGTCGAGGCGTACGACCCTGGCCGTCGTCGGCAGCCGCTGCTCCTGCTGCGTGCGGACCGCGCGCTGGAGCGAGCCGCTCGCGGACGAGCCCGCGACCAAGCCGGCCAGGGGCACGAGGACGCAGAGGAGCACGGCGGCCGTGAAGGCGACCCACGCCTCGACCAGGTCCGTGGTCCGGCGCAGGGGATTGCGGCGCCAGCGCCAGACTCCGGTGGCTGCGCGCACGTCGGGACCCCCTCGTTGTTCGCCGCTGCTCCAACGAGTGTGCCCCGGGCAGACGTTCCCCGCCTGTCGGGCCGCGGGGGAACGTCAGTCGAGGATCTTCACGGGGTCGCCGACCCGGACCGTGCCGCGGTGCTCGGGGACGAGGTTCTGGCCGAAGATGACGCGGCCGTCCTGCTTGCGGTGCAGAGCGAGGCTGCGCAGCGGCTCCTTGCCCCGCTCGCCGGTCGACTGGTTCGTCGTGGTGACGACGCAGCGCCCGCAGGGCCTCGCGACACGGAAGGTGACCTCGCCGACGGCGAGCCGGGTCCAGCCGTCCTCCGCCCACGGGTCGGTCCCCTCGATCACGAGGTTCGGGCGGAAGCGGTTCATCGGCAGGGGGCCCTCGTGGGCGTGGTCGCCGGCCGCGATGAGGGAGTTGAGGGCGTCGAGCGAGGCCGTGGTGGCGGCGAGGAGGGGATAGCCGTCCGCGAAGCTCACCGTCTCGCCGGGCAGCGCGTAGTCCGGGTCGACCGGCCGCCGGTGCTCGGGCGCGTCCATGTGCACGAGCCGGGCGTCCGTCTCCAGGTACGCGGAGAGCCAGGCGGCCACCTCGGCGCCGGCCGGGACCGCCTCCACGAACTTGTCGAAGATCTCCACCGTGAGCGTGGTCGCGGGGGCCGGCACCTCGACCTTCAGCTCCGCGTGACCCGGCGCGGACAGCACGATGCCGCCGTCCGCCGAGAGCTCCGCCGTGGCCAACGCCATCCGGGGGTGACGGCGTTGGGTCACGACCTTGCCCGCGGCGTCGACGACGGTCCAGCGGCGGTCCCCGGCGAGCCCCCAGGGCTCCACCTCGGCCTCGCTGGGGCTCAGCGCGCGCATGGCCTTCACCGGGTGGACGTGGACGGAGCGGAGTACAGGAGTGGACATGACGTCATCCTGCCAGCCGCTCCGGACCTCGTCGGCCGGTGGGGGCGGGTCTGTCCCCGGTCAGTAGCCTCCGCCCTGGTAGGGGCGGTTGTACGGGTCCTGGTACATCGCCGGTGCGGGGGCCGGGATGGGCGCCGGCGCCGGCATGGGCCGGGGGGCCGCCGGGCGCATGGCCTCGTACCCCGCGGCGGCCGGGCGGGGCTGTTGCGGGTAGCCGCCGCCCTGGTAGCCCCGCGGGGCCACCGGCTGCTGCGGGATGTACGGCGCGGGGGCGTGCTGGAGCGGTGCGGGGGCCATCTGCTGAGAGGGCTGCGGATAGCCGTACCCACCGCCGTAGACGGGGGCGGGGTGCGGGCTGGGCGCCGCCGGGAGGGCGGGCAGGGCCGCGGGGAGCGCCGGCAGGTAGGAACCGCTCACGGGGAAGCTGCTGCCGGTGTCGTAGGCGGCGGGCACTCGGATCGGGGCGATCTGAGGCGTGCCCCGCTCCGCGACCAGGGAGTCGTAGATCGGGGTGTCCGGGAAGGACGGCGCGGTGTGGTAACCGCCTCCATAGGTGGAGCGGGGGGAGGTCATGGCACATAAGTTAAGCCCACGATGTGCTGGTTGGGGAGCCTGATTAGAGGGTTGTTTGACGGGCTTCGCGAAGAGGTGGATCCCCAATCAGAGCGAACGTGACAAAAACGGGCGGCGCCGCGGCTCAAGATCGTGTAAAAGCCGAGTTCGGAGGGGGTTACCGGCGGGTTGTGTCCTAGCCCGGCCCGCGGTACCCCCCGGCGTGAAGAACGCATAAAGAAAAGGTGCCAGGAAGGCGTGCAAGAAGTGATCATGGGCATGCTTAAGCGTCAATCCCGGGAACGGGGGGCGATGCGCACGCGCCGAATTGACGACGCTACTCCCCGTGTCGGGAAACGCAATTCCCGGCGTAGGTACGCCCCTTCCACGCCGATCCCCGGCCCCGGTGGTGCTGCGCGGCGGAGTCCACCGTCATCAGCAGATAGAGGAGAGCGGTGAAGGGCAGCAGCGGAGCGAGCCACAGCGGCTGCCGGTAGTAGCGGAGCATCGGCAGGTACGTCCCCGCCATCACCGCCCAGGCCGCACCGCCCGCCCAGGCCGCCGCCGCGTCCCCCGTCAGGCCACCCGCCACCAGGGCCACCGGCGGCACCAGATAGACCACCACCAGTCCCGCCACCGTGCCCGCGAGCACCAGCGGGCTGTACCGCAGCTGCGCGTACGCGCTCCGCGACACCATCCGCCACAGCTCGCCGAGACCCGGGTAGGGGCGGACGCTGTCGACCCGCTCCGCGAGGCCCAGCCAGATCCGCCCGCCCGCCCGGCGCACCGCCCGCGCCAGCGACACGTCGTCGATCACCGCCCGCCGGATCACCTCCGGTACGCCGGCCGCCACCGCCGTCTCCGTCCGCAGCAGCACACAGCCGCCCGCCGCGGCCGTCGCGCGGGGCCGCGCCCGGTTGATCCAGCGGAAGGGATAGAGCTGCGCGAAGAAGTAGACGAACGCGGGCACGACGAGCCGTTCCCACGGACTCGTGACCCGCAGCCGGGCCATCTGCGAGACCAGGTCCAGATCGTTCGCCCGCGCCGCGGCGACGAGCAGCCGCAGACTGTCCGGCTCATGGGCGATGTCCGCGTCCGTCAGGAGCAGGAACTCCGGTTCACGCGCGCGTGCCAGGGCGATGCCGTGCCGCAGCGCCCACAGCTTCCCCGTCCACCCGGGCTCGGGCTCGCCCGGCGACACGACGGTCAGCGGCAGCCCACGACGCTGCCCGGCCGCCTCGCCGTGCTGCTCGGCCGGCTCGACCCGATCCCCGCGCTGGGCCCGCTCGGCCAGTTCGGCGGCGAGCCGACCCGTGCCGTCCGTGCTCCCGTCGTCGACGAGGACCACCGCGGCCTCGCCGGGATAGTCCTGCGCCAACAGCGACGGCAGGCTCAGGGGCAGGACCTCGGCCTCGTCCCGCGCCGGTACGACGACGACCACCCGCGGCCACCCGCTCTCGGCCGCCGGTGCGCTCTCGGGCGGCGGCGCCACTCCGGCCCGCAGCGCGCCGCCCTCGCCCACCGGCGGCAGGCGCTGGTCCGTGCGCCAGAAGAAGCCCTGGCCGAGCAGCAGCCAGAACCAGGCGGCCAGGGAAGCGATCGCGAACCAGGCGAGGGTGCTCATTCGCCGCAGTCTGCCCCAGTTCGCCGGGCGCGTGAGGCCCATCAGCTAGGGTGACCGGGTGAAGATCGCGCTCATGGATTCCGGAATCGGCCTGCTCCCGGCGGCAGCCGCGGTGCGCCGGCTGCGGCCGGACGCCGATCTGCTCCTCTCCAACGACCCCGACGGCATGCCGTGGGGTCCCCGTACCCCCGAGGACCTCACCGAGCGCGCCCTCGCGGTCGCCCTCGCCGCCGCCGAACAGGGCCCGGCAGCGCTCATCGTGGCCTGCAACACCGCCACCGTGCACGCCCTGCCCGCCCTGCGCGCCGCCCTCGAACCGACCATCCCCGTCATCGGCACCGTCCCCGCCATCAAGCCCGCGGCCACCGGCGGCGGCAAGGTCGCCATCTGGGCCACCCCGGCCACCACCGGCAGCGCCTACCAGCGCGGACTCATCCGCGACTTCGCGGACGGCGCCGAGGTCACCGAGGTGCCCTGCCCGGGGCTCGCCGACGCCGTCGAGCACGCCGACGGGGACGCCGTGGACGGGGCCGTCGCCGCGGCCGCCGACCTCACCCCGGCCGACGTCCGCGCCGTCGTCCTCGGCTGCACCCACTACGAGCTGGTCGAGGGGCGCATCCTCGCCGCCCTGGAGGCGCGCCGCCGCCCCGGACTGCCGCCGATCGTCTTCCACGGCTCCGCCGACGCCGTCGCCGCGCAGGCGCTGCGCCGGATCGGCGCCGATCCCGCGCCCGACGCGGATGCCACCGGTGGCCTCGCCGTCCTGCTCAGCGGACGCCCCGGACAGCTCCCCGCCACCGCCCTCGGCTACGCGGAGGGCCGCCTCCTCACGGCCTCCGCACCTGCTCACTGACCGTGAGGGAGTGACCGCACTCCGACGCGCTGTGCCGCGTGATTCTGGGTACGCTTTCTGACATGAGGCAGTACCCGCGGGACCAGCGCGCCGACGAGCGGAAGCCCGCCGTCTGGACGGGGCGCGCCACCAACCGTCTCCAGTGGCTGGCGGCGCTCGCAGGTGCGGCCTGCATGGCCCTTGGCATCACCATCGCCGTCGAGTCGGCCTGGACCTCCGGAATCACGGCCCTCCTCATGGCGGTGATCGGCTGCGTCGCGGCCGGGCTGCTCGTCCTCTTCGGCACGCTCGCCTTCGTCCACGTGGCCGTCAAGGTCGACGACCGCGCCATGGAGGTCCGTTGCGGCCACATCGGCCTGCCGCGCCGGCGCATCCCCCTTTCCCATGTCGTCGGCGCCGACTTCGCCCCGAGCGTCAACCCCCGCCAGTGGGGCGGCTGGGGATACCGCTGGCGCCCCGAGAAGGGCACGGCCGTGATCGTCCGGCGCGGCGAGGGCCTGGTCCTGCGCCTCGGCGACGGCCGCTCGTTCACGGTCACGGTCGACGACGCGGAATCCGCGGTCCGGGTCATCCGCGACCGCCTCCGCCACCCGGCCCCGCCCGGTCCGCCCGCCACGACAGGCGTCTGAGCTCCGCTCGTCCCCGCAGGCAGGACGGACGACGGTACGGCGATCACCCGGCTCGCACCCGCCTCGGTGCCGACAGGGACGCCCCGTAGACTCCGCAAGGTGAGCGCCACCATCACCCCCGCACCCGTCCCCGCGTCCGGAGCCGACAGCCCGACCGCGCCCGGTTCCCCGCTGCGACGGTTCGTGCGGCCCGTGACGGCCCTGCTGTCCGGGCTCCTGCTCTTCCTGAGCTTCCCGCCGCGCCCCCTGTGGTGGCTCGCCCTGCCCGCCTTCGCGCTGCTCGGCTGGACCCTGTGGGGGCGTCGCCTCCGCGCCGGGTTCGGCCTCGGCTACCTGGCGGGTCTCGGCTTCATGCTGCCGCTGCTCGTCTGGACCGGCGAGGAGGTCGGCCCGGTCCCGTGGCTCGCCCTCGCCGCGATCGAGGCGCTCTTCGTGGCCGCCGCCGGTCTCGGCGTCGCGGCCGTCTCCCGGCTTCCGTGGTGGCCCTTCTTCGCGGCCGGTGTGTGGATCCTCGCCGAGGCGGCACGCGCGCGCGTGCCCTTCGGCGGCTTCCCCTGGGGCAAGATCGCCTTCGGACAGGCGGACGGCGTCTTCCTGCCGCTCGCCGCCGTCGGCGGCACCCCGGTGCTCGGCTTCGCGGTCGCCCTCTGCGGTTTCGGTCTGTACGAGACGTACCGGCGGCTCCGCGCCCGGCGTGCCACCGGCACCGTCCCGCGCGGCCCGCTCGCCGTCGCCGCGCTCTCCGTGCTCCTCCCGGTCACGGGCGCCGTCGCGGCGCTGCCGCTCGTCGACGACACGGCGGAGGACGGCACCGCGACCGTCGCCGCCGTCCAGGGCAACGTGCCCCGCCTCGGCCTCGACTTCAACTCCCAGCGCCGCGCCGTCCTCGACAACCACGTCGCTCGCACCCAC
The DNA here is from genome assembly GCF_053607625.1 of Streptomyces sp. NPDC055103. NCBI lineage: Bacteria > Bacillati > Actinomycetota > Actinomycetes > Kitasatosporales > Streptomycetaceae > Streptomyces > Streptomyces sp. NPDC055103. Next base: position 22,540 of record NZ_JBSGTX010000007.1, on the reverse strand, counting down.
GAGCTCGCCGACGCCGTCAAGGCCGGGCGCGAGCCGCAGCCCGACTTCGTGCTGTGGCCGGAGAACTCCTCGGACATCGACCCGTACGCGAACCCGGACGCGGCCGACGTCATCGACGGAGCCGTCCGCGACATCGGCGTACCCACGGTGATCGGCGCGGTCATCTCCCCGCCGACCGGCAAGCTCCGCAACACCCTCATCCAGTGGGACCCGGAGCGCGGCCCCGTCGCCACGTACGACAAGCGGCACGTCCAGCCCTTCGGCGAGTACATCCCGATGCGGTCCGTCGTACGGCTCTTCAACAGCAACGTCGACCGGGTCAGCCGTGACTTCGGACCCGGCTCGAAGGTCGGCGTCTTCGACCTCGCCGGGACCAAGGTCGGCCTCGCCACCTGTTACGAGGCGGCCTTCGACTGGGCCGTGCGCGACACCGTCACCCACGGCGCCCAGCTCATCACCGTCCCCAGCAACAACGCGACCTTCGGTCGCAGCGAGATGACCTACCAGCAGCTCGCCATGTCCCGGGTGCGGGCCGTTGAGCACAGCCGGTCGGTCGTCGTGCCCGTCACCAGCGGGGTCAGCGCGGTCATCCGCCCCGACGGCGAGATCGTCGCGCGGACGAAGATGTTCACCCCCGACGTCCTGGTCGAGAAGGTGCCGCTGCGCTCCTCGCTCACCCCGGCGACCCGGATGGGCACCCTGCCCGAGGCCCTGCTCGTGGCGCTCGCCGCCGCCGGCCTCGGCTGGTCGACGTTCCGCTCCGTACGGGCCCGGCGCACGCCCGCGGAGTGACACCGGCCCGGCGCACGCCCACGGAGTGACACCGGGATCCGGGCCCCGCGTCGCGAACGATCGGATGATCTAGGGTCGGAGCATGGGTACCCCTGACTTCATCCGTACGCTGCGCGAGACGGCCGGACACCAGCTCCTCTTCCTGCCGGGGGTGAGCGCCGTCGTCTTCGACGACCGGGGCCGGGTCCTGCTCGGCCGGCGGTCCGACAACGGCACATGGTCGATCATCGGTGGCATCGTCGAGCCCGGCGAGCAGCCCGCCGGCTGCGCGGTGCGCGAGGTGTACGAGGAGACCGCGGTGCACTGCGTGCCGGAGCGGATCGTGCTCGTGGAGACCTTGCGCAAGCCCGTCGTCTACCCGAACGGCGACACCTGCCAGTACATGGACGTCACCTTCCGCTGCCGTGCGGTGGGAGGAGAGGCCCGGGTCAACGACGAGGAGTCGACCGACGTCGGCTGGTTCGAGGTGGACGACCTGCCGGAGATGAAGCGCTTCTCTTACCTCAGGATCGAGAAGGCGCTCGCCGACGACCCCACATGGTTCCGCACTACAGAGACCAGCTGAACTATGGGCGGGGACCACATCGGTGGGGGAGTGGTGCGTTCATAGGGTGCGGAGCATGAGCGCCCCCATCACCGCCCCCGTATCCGACTCGGACTCGCCCTCCCCCCTGCCCGGGGTCGTCGCCCTCGACCTCACCGGCCGCACCGCGCTCGTCACGGGCGCGGCCAGCGGCATCGGGCGCGCCTGCGCGCTGCGGCTCGCCGCCGCCGGAGCCCGGGTCAGAGCCGTCGACCGGGCGGCCGAGGGCCTGGAGACCCTGGCGGGACAGGCCACCGGCTACGCCGGAAGCGTCGAACCCCGGCTCCTCGACCTCACCGACCTGGACGCGGCCGCG